>CALLZQ010000070.1 GCA_937858255.1 uncultured Tabrizicola sp. | reverse complement strand
AGCGGCGAGTCATCAGCTTTTCACGCGCCTCGGCAGCATCGGCGGAAGAGCGGATGGTCCGCACCACCTCATCGACGTTCGAGACCGCAACCGCCAGACCGCAGAGGATATGGCTGCGCTCACGCGCCTTGCGCAGTTCAAAGGCGGTGCGCCTGGCCACCACCTCTTCGCGGAAGGTCACGAAATGGGTCAGGAAATCGCGCAAGGTCAGTTGCTCGGGCCGCCCACCGTTCAGCGCCAGCATGTTGCAGCCGAAACTGGTCTGCATCGGGGTAAAGCGGAACAACTGGTTCAGCACCACATCGGGGGTCGCGTCACGTTTTAGCTCGATCACCACCCGCACGCCGATCCGGTCGGATTCGTCGGCGACATTGGCGATGCCCTCGATCTTTTTCTCGCGCACCAGATCGGCGATCTTTTCGATCATCGCCGCCTTGTTCACCTGATAGGGGACCTCATCGACCACGATGGCAAAGCGGTCCTTGCGGATCTCTTCGACATGGGTCTTGGCGCGGATGATGACGCTGCCGCGCCCCTCGAGATAGGCCTTGCGCGCGCCCGAGCGGCCAAGGATCAGCGCGCCGGTGGGGAAGTCGGGCGCGGGGATAATTTCCATCAGCGCCTCGGTCGACATGTCGGGGTTGGCGATCAGGGCCAGCGTGCCGTCGATCACTTCGCCCAGATTGTGCGGCGGGATGTTGGTGGCCATGCCGACGGCGATACCGCCTGCGCCATTGACCAGCATGTTCGGAAACCGCGCCGGCAGGACGGTCGGTTCCTTGTCTTTGCCGTCGTAATTGTCCTGAAAATCGACCGTGTCCTTGTCGATATCGGCCAACAGGAAGGCGGCAGGCTTGTCCATCCGCACTTCGGTATAGCGCATGGCCGCCGCTGCATCGCCATCCATCGAGCCAAAGTTGCCCTGACCGTCCAGCAGCCGCAGACCCATGCTGAAGGGCTGGGCCATCCGCACCAGCGCGTCATAAATCGCCCCGTCGCCATGGGGGTGGTATTTCCCCATGGTATCGCCCACCGGGCGGGCCGATTTGCGATAGGATTTGTCGTGGGTATTCCCGGTTTCATGCATCGCAAACAGGATGCGGCGATGCACCGGCTTTAGCCCGTCACGCAGATCGGGGATCGCGCGAGAGACGATCACCGACATCGCATAGTCGAGATAGGCCGTCTTCATCTCGGCCGCGATATCGACCTGCGGGCCGTGATAGGCCGGACGCTCGGGCTTTTCCCCTGCGGTTTCAAGGTCTTCTGGCGTATCGCTCATGTGAACGGGCCTTTCGTCGGGCAGATCAAGATTTTGTTGGCGCAACCTTACACCATGCAAGGGATGGGGTGCAATGGCGCCGGGACTCCGCAGGTGGCAGCCGCGGCCATCAAGTGATAACAAACTGAAATCATTGATTTTTAATACTGCTATGGCACGATTCTGGCACGGGGGAGAGGATCACGCGCGAAAGGAGTGCGACGGATGCGGGGATCTGAGACGGAATTGATGCTGAAGGGTTATGGTCTGACAACGGCGGAACTCTATTACCGGATGCCCGATTACCGCCATGTGCTGAACAGTTTCATCTGGCAGGAATACGATCTGGCGCCGGATTATCCTGCGCTGTTCCGCTTTATCGAATTCTGGCAGGATCAGATCGAGGGGCCATTGCACTCGGTTCGGTTCACCCACCGCAAACTGATTGCACCGGGGGAATGGCGCAATGTGGTGGGCGAATTCCGGCTGCACTAGGCCGGGTCAGGGGGCCTTGCAGAACATGTCATAGACCAGCGCGATGGTGCGGCTGACCTTGGGGTCTTCCAGTGAGTAATAGATCGTCTTGCCCTCACGCCGGCAGGACACCAGCCCCTCCAGCCGCAGCCGCGCCAGTTGCTGACTGACCGCCGCCTGACGGCTGGCCAGCAGATGCTCCAGCTCTGTCACCGATTTTTCGCCCGAGGACAGGTGACACAGGATCATCAGCCGCCCCTCATGGCTGAGTGCCTTGAGAAAGGCGGCAGCGGCCTGGGCCTGCACCAGCATCTGGTCGGGGGAAAGCGTGCCGCAGCCCTCGGCGGGCGGCGTCTCATCTGCGGTCAGATCGGGCATTGATTGGTCCAAAGACATGAAACATGGTCCCTCATCGCAACTTGAATAACATGTGCGACAAGACAGCGCCAGTTCAAGCCTGGCGCCGCCGCTTCATAGTCCGAAACGTCACAAAGGGCAAACGGTCAGCGGCCCCGGATGCGCGGGTCCAGCGCATCGCGCAAACCGTCGCCGATATAGTTGACCGACAGCACCGTCAGCGAGATGGCCACACCGGGCCAGATCACCCGCTGGGGATATTGCTGGATATATTCCGCGCCATCGAACAACAGCCGTCCCCAAGTGGGGAAATCCGGCGGAAAGCCGAGGCCGAGGAAGGACAGGGCGGATTCGGTGATGATGGCGCTGGCGATGCCCAGTGTCGCCGCCACCATGATGGGCGAGACGACATTTGGCAGGATGTGCCGCAGGATCATCCGCCGCGACGGTGTGCCGATTGACCGCGCCGCCAGCACGAATTCACGCTCTTTCAGCGCCAGCACCTCACCCCGCACCACGCGCGCGGCCTGCATCCAGCTTGTCACACCGATGGCCGTCACGATCAGCAGGAAGGTGCCGCCCTCGGGGCCAAAGGCCGCCGACAAGGGGTCACGGAACAACAGCACCATGACCAACAGCAGCGGCAGCAGCGGCAGCGCCAGAAACAAGTCGGTCATCCGCATCAGCGGGCCGTCCAGCCGCTTGAAATAGCCCGCCATCACCCCGATCAGCGTGCCGAGGAAGATCGAGATCGACATGGCGACCAGACCCACCGCGATCGAGACCTGACCGCCCTTCATCATCCGCGCCAGCATGTCCCGGCCCAACTGGTCGGTACCCAGGGGGCTGACGAGGCTGGGGGGCTTGTTGCGGCCCTTGATCATCTCGGCGGCATTGGGGTTGATGTAGGTCGGATCCTTGGTCCAGATCAGCGGCCCGATAAAGACAAAGGCGATCAAGAGGCCAAAGACCACCAGCCCCAAGAGCGCGCCCTTGTGGGTCTTGAACTGCGCCCAGACATCGGCCCACTGGCTGCGGGGTTTTTCCATCGCGACATCAGTCATAGCGGATCCTCGGGTCGAGAATGCCGTAGAGGATATCCGCGACCAGATTGAAGATCACGATCAGCACGGCGAAGATAAAGGTCAGGGTCTGCACCATCGGCAGATCCGAGCCATGGATGGCATTGATCAAGAGCGCGCCAAGCCCGTTCACGCGGAACACCTGTTCGGTGATGATGGCGCCGCCAAAGATGGTGGGGATACCCAGTGCGATCACGGTCACGACCGGGATCATCGAATTGCGCAGCACATGTTTCAGCACCACCACCTGTTCGCCCAGGCCCTTGGCGCGGGCGGTGCGCACATAATCCTGCCCGAGGTTTTCGAGCATCGACGAGCGCATATAGCGGCTGATCTGCGCGGCGTTGTAGAGCGCCAGCACCATGACCGGCATGATCATCTGCTTGACCTGCGCCACAAAGCTGGCCCAGTCCGTCACCCGCAGGCTGGTGTCATAGATCGACGGAAACCATTGCAGGTTCACGGCAAAGACAAGGATCAGCACCAGGCCGGTAAAGAAGGTGGGAACCGAAAAGCCGACCATCGAGATGAAGGTGCCAAGCTGGTCAAACCACGAATACTGGCGATAGGCCGAATAGATGCCGATGGGCAGGGCGATCAGCACCCCCAGGACATAGGACGACCCGACCACGGTCAGCGTTTGCGGCATCCGTTCGGCAATGATGTCAAACACCGGGCTGCGCGATTGCCAGGACAGGATGCGCTGCATCCCCTCGGCATGGGTCGTACCAAAGACACCGTCGATCCAGACCAGCGGTTCCACCACGAAGAACTGTTTCAGCCACAAGAGATAGCGGACATGAACCGGATCATTCGCCCCCATGGATTCGAGGATTTTCATCCGCACATCCGGGGGCACGGTCAGAGGGATTTGGCTGGCGGGTGAGCCGGGGGCCAGATCGACCAGCAGGAAGATCACCAGACTGATGAACAGAAGCGTCGGGATGGCCAGAAGCAGCCGACGGATCGTGTAGGTAAGCATGCGCGACGCCTTTGATCAGCGGTCCGACAGAGACATGGAAGGGAAGAGAGCGGGGCAGGGCGCGATTGCGCCCCGCCCCTGTCGGATTACTTCATCCGGTACCAGTCCGAGGCATTCCACAGTTCGGAATCCCAGACGTTCAGGACAACACCGCCCAGCGTGTTGGAATGGGCCGACAGACGGCCACGATCCACCAGCGGGACAATCGTGTAAGTGTCCTTGGTCAGCATGTCGTTCATCTTCTTGATCAGCTCCGCGCGCTTTTCGGTCTCGCGGGTCTGGAGCAGTTCGGCGACCAGCGCATCATAGGCCGGATCGCAGAAGCGGTTGATGTTCTCACCCTGCCACTGGCTTTCCGGCTTGGGCGCCTTTTCGCAGGTGTACTGGGCGACATAGGGCTCGGGATCGGTGCCGTCGAAGTTGTTCGCGTACATTTCCACATCCGCGTAGAACTTCTGGAAGGTGTCGGGCGAACCGGGGTCGCCACCGAAATAGACGCCGGCGTCGATCGACTTCAGCTCGACATCCACGCCGATCTCATTCCACCAGCCCTTGATGACGGCCTGGAAGTCCTGACGGACCGGGTTGACCGAGGTCTGGTACAGCATCTTGAGCTTTTTGCCATCCTTTTCGCGGATGCCATCGGCGCCCACGGTCCAGCCGGCTTCTTCGAGCAGGGCTTTGGCGCCTTCGATGTCCTGCGTCAGGCAGTCGGTGTTGTCGCTGGCATAGATGATCGGCGCCGGGACGAGGTTACAGGTCGGGCGACCCGCCTCGCCATAGCCGATTTCCACCAGCAGGGCGCGGTCGATGGCCATCGACAGGGCCTTGCGCACGCGCATGTCCGACAGGATCGGGTGCGGATGCTTGGCGGTGGAACGCTCGCCTTCGGCCAGATCGGCCGAGGGGTCGGTCATGTTCATCTCGATCCGCTCGACCAGCGTGCCAAAGCCCGAGACGGAATGGCCCTTGCAGCCGGGCTTCATCTGGGCCTGAAGTTCGGGGTTGATCTGGGTGTTACAGGCATAGTCGAATTCGCCGGTTTCCATGACCGCACGGGCGGCCGAGGCGGCATCGCCGCCACCCTTGACGGACAGGGTCGCGAAAGCGGGCTTGGCCGGGTCGCGGTAGTTCGGGTTGGCAGCCAGTTCCACGGTGTCATTCACCTTGAAATCGGTGACCATGAACGGGCCGGTGCCGATGGGCTTGAAGTTCGCCTCGGTGCAGGTCGGTGCGGCGGCGCCGAGGCAATTGGCGAACTGCGCCTTTTGCAGGATGGGCGAGGTCGCGCCGACAAAGGCGGTGAACGGATTGTACTTCGGGGTCGAGAAGCTGACCTTGACGGTCAGATCGTCGATCTTTTCGACCGACGAGACGCCTTCATAGCGCGCGGCCTGGGCGCAGCCGCCCTCGGGGTGCATACAGTATTCGGCGGTGAACACCACGTCATCGGCGGTGACGGGGCTGCCATCCGACCACAGCAGGCCGGCCTTCAGCTTCCAGGTGATCGAGGTGTAATCCTCGGCAATGCCACCGTTCTCGACCGAGGGCAGGCCATCGGCCAGCCTCGGGAACACGGTGCCTTCATTGTCAAAGCCGGCCAGCGGCTCCAGCACGAGGCTGCCAACCTCAACGTCTTTGGTGCCGTTGGACAGATAGGCGTTCATGATCGACACAGCCTGCGAATACAGCACCTTGACGTTGCCATCGGTGCCGCGCTCGGCGAATGCCGCGGGCGCAAAGGCCAGCGTGGCCACTGCACCCAGAAGGGCAGATTTCAGTTTCATGGGGACACTCCTTGTTGATTACGCTCTTTGGCCTCGGTCGCGCCGGTGGATCCGGCGTCAGGGCTTGTTGAATACAGATGGCAGGCAACGAGGCGACCCGGCTCGACCTCGGCCAGTTCCGGTTTGACCTGCCGGCAGATCTCCATCACGCGCGGGCAGCGGGTGCAGAAATTGCATCCCTTGGGCGGATTGGCGGGTGAGGGCACGTCGCCCTTGAGGATGATGCGTTCCTTGCGGCGGGCCAGGCTTGGGTCCGGCTCGGGCACCGCCGACAGCAGCGCCTCGGCATAGGGATGCAGGGGCCGCGCATAAAGCGCATCGCGCGGGCTGAGTTCCGCAATCCGGCCCAGATACATCACCGCCACCCGGTCGGCGATATGGCGCACCATCGACAGATCATGGCTGATGAACAGATAGGTCAGGCCAAGTTCGTCCTGCAAATCCTCAAGCAGGTTCACCACCTGCGCCTGAATCGAGACATCCAGCGCGGCGATCGGTTCGTCGCAGACGATGAACTTGGGCTTGAGCGCAAGCGCCCGGGCAATGCCGATCCGCTGGCGCTGCCCGCCAGAAAATTCGTGCGGATATCGGTTGGCGAATTTGCGGTTCAGCCCGACCGCATCCATCAACTCATAGATCCGCGCGAGTTTTTTCTGTGCGTCCCAGTCGGTATGTTCGTCCAGCGGCTCACCAATAATATCGGCCAGCGACATCCGCGGGTTGAGGCTGGCCTGCGGGTCCTGAAACACCATCTGCATCTGTGGCCGCGCCTTGCGCAGGTTCTCGCTGTCCAGCGATGCGATATCGGTGCCGCCGATCACCACGCTGCCGGCCGTCGGCTCATAGAGGCGCAGCAGCGCCCGACCGACGGTAGACTTGCCGCAACCGGATTCGCCGACGAGGCCCAAGGTCTCGCCTTGCAGAATGTCAAAGCTGATGCCGTCCACCGCCTTGACGTCGCCGCTATGGCGGCGGAACAGCCCCGAATAGATCGGGAAATACATCTTGAGATCCCGCACCTGAACCAGCGGCGGGCGGGGGGCGCTGTCAAACATGGGGGGCCTCCGGGCCGGGGGTCCAATGGCAGGCGACGTCATGGCCATGACCCACCGGCAGCGCATCAATGGCGCGGCGCTGCGGGTTTTCAGCCTCGCACAGCGCAAAAGCATGGGCACAACGCGCGCGGAACGGGCAGGCGGTTGGCGCACCGGCCAGAATCGGCGGCTGTCCCTCGATCACCTGAAGCCGCGCCTCACGCTCGCCTGAGAGCGCCGGAATGGTTTTCAGCAGCGCACGGGTATAGGGGTGCTGCGGATTGCCGAACAGTTCCTTGACCGGGGCCTGCTCGACCACCTGTCCGGCATACATCACCATCACCCGGTCGGCGATGCCGGCGATCACGCCCAGATCATGCGTGATCCAGACAATCGCCATCCCCAGCTTTTCGC
>CALLZQ010000069.1 GCA_937858255.1 uncultured Tabrizicola sp. | reverse complement strand
CCAATCGTCGATCCGGGCGAAACGGCGGGTGAATTTGGCATTGGCGGCGCGCAGGGCGGCCTCGGGGTCGACGTTCAGATGCCGGGCCAGATTGGCCATGACAAACAAGAGATCGCCGAATTCCTCGGCCACCTCGGCCTCGGTCAATGTCTCGCGCGCCTCGACCAGTTCGGCGGCCTCTTCGGTGATCTTGGCCACCACCTCATCGGTCGAGGGCCAGTCGAACCCCACCCGCGCCGCCCGCTTTTGCAGCTTGACCGCCCGGGTCAGCGCCGGCAGACCAAGCGCCACCCCGTCCAGCACCCGCGCCGGCCCGCGTTCGCGCGCCTTTTGCGCCTCCCAGTCGCGGGTTTGTTGTTCGGCGGTCTTGGCGTTGCTTTCATCGCCAAAGACATGCGGATGGCGCGCCAGCATCTTGTCGGAAATTGCCCGGATCACATCGTCGAGGTCAAAAAGCCCCGCCTCGGCGGCCATCTGCGCGTGATAGACCGACTGGAACAGCAGATCGCCCAGTTCGCCCTGCAACTCGCCCCAAGCCTCACGCGCGATGGCATCGGCCACCTCATGCGCCTCTTCGATGGTATAGGGCGCGATGGTGGCGAAATCCTGCTCCAGATCCCAGGGACAGCCCCCTTGCGGATCGCGCAGCCGCGCCATGATTTCGCGCAGGCGCGGCAGGCCGCCGTCGCGGTCATGGATCAGACGGTCGCTTTCAGGGCGCGGGCGCGGGGCAGGGGCCATTGCAGAACCTCTCGTTTTCCGATTTGATCAAAGACGCAGCGCAAAGGAGACCGCCATGCCCGTCCTCAACCGTATCGCCTCTTATGCCGAGGAAATGAAGGGCTGGCGCCGTCATCTGCACGCAAACCCCGAGCTGGAATTCGATTGCCACCAGACGGCGGCCTTTATTGTCGAACGCCTGCGCGAATTCGGGGTGGATGAGATCCATGAGGGTATCGCCACCTCGGGCGTGGTTGCCATCATCAACGGGCGCGAAGCGGGGCCGACCATCGGCATCCGCGCCGATATGGATGCCCTGCCGATCGAAGAGATCACCGGGGCCGATTATGCCTCGACCGTGCCGGGCAAGATGCACGCTTGCGGCCATGACGGCCATGTGACCATGGCGCTGGGGGCGGCGCGTTATCTGGCCGAGACTCGTAATTTT
>CALLZQ010000068.1 GCA_937858255.1 uncultured Tabrizicola sp. | reverse complement strand
CCGACGGGCTGATCCCCGAGGGCGAGATCGAGGACATGAAGGCCGCCTTCCAGGCCCATCTGAACGAAGAGTTCGAAGCCGGGAAAAGCTTCAAGCCGAACAAGGCCGACTGGCTTGACGGGCGCTGGAAGCATCTCGACCGCGAGCGCGAGGAGTATGATGCGGGCACCACCGCGATCAGCCCCGAAACGATGGCCGATATTGGCCGAGCACTGACTTCGGCGCCAAAAGATTTCGACCTGCACAAGACCGTCGCCCGCCAGCTCGAGGCGAAAGCCAAGATGTTCGAAAGCGGCGCGGGCTTCGATTGGGCCACGGCCGAGGCGCTTGCCTTCGGATCGCTTGCCGTCGAGGGCGTTCCGGTGCGCCTGTCCGGTCAGGACTGCACGCGCGGCACCTTCTCGCAGCGCCATTCCGGCCTGATCGACCAGACCACGGAAGAGCGCTACTATCCGCTCAACCACATCCGCGCGGGGCAGTCGCGCTATGAGGTGATCGACTCGATGCTGTCGGAATATGCCGTGCTCGGGTTTGAATACGGCTATTCGCTGGCCGAACCCAACGCGCTTGTCATGTGGGAAGCGCAGTTCGGCGATTTCGCCAACGGCGCGCAGATCATGTTCGACCAGTTCATCAACTCGGGCGAGCGGAAATGGCTGCGCATGTCGGGCCTTGTCTGCCTGCTGCCGCACGGGTTCGAGGGCCAGGGCCCCGAGCACAGCTCGGCCCGGTTGGAGCGTTTCCTGCAAAACTCGGCCGAGGATAACTGGATCGTGGCGAACTGCTCGACCCCGGCGAACTACTTCCACATCCTGCGCCGCCAGATCCACCGCAACTTCCGCAAGCCGCTGATCCTGATGACGCCGAAATCGCTTCTGCGCCATCCGCTCTGCACCTCCAGGTCAGAGGACTTCACCACCGGGTCGTTCTTCCGCCGCGTGATGTGGGATGACGCGCAGGACGGCAGGTCCGAACTGAAACTGGCCTCGGACGCCAGGATCAAGCGCGTCGTGATCTGCTCGGGCAAGGTCTATTACGACCTGCTGGCCGAGCGCGACAAGCGCGGCCTGAAGGATGTCTACCTGCTGCGACTGGAGCAGTTCTACCCCTTCCCCGCCCATTCGATGGTCAAGGAACTGTCGCGCTTCAAGAATGCCGAAGTGATCTGGTGCCAGGAAGAACCGAAAAACCAGGGCGCCTGGAGCTTCGTGGAACCCAATCTCGAATGGGTTCTGAACAAGATCGAAGCGAAAAGCCCCCGCGCGCGCTATGCGGGCCGGGCTGCCTCGGCTTCTCCGGCGACGGGCCTTGCCTCGCGCCACAAGGCCGAGCAGGACGCGCTGGTCAACGACGCTCTGGAGGGCTGAGATGGCACTCGAAGTCCGCGTTCCCACACTGGGCGAAAGCGTGTCGGAAGCCACGGTGGCGACCTGGTTCAAGAAGCCGGGCGACACCGTCGCCGTCGACGAGATGCTGTGCGAGCTGGAGACCGACAAGGTCACGGTCGAGGTTCCCTCGCCCGCAGCCGGCACGCTGGTTGAGATCGTCGCGGCCGAAGGCACGACCGTGGGCGTCAACGCCCTTCTGGCACAGATCACCGAGGCAGGGGCCGACGCCCCCGCCAAGAAATCAGACACGAATGGCGCAGATTCGGCAAAATCCGCCGCGCCGCAATCCAATGAGGTCAAGATGACTGATGTAATGGTTCCCTCTCTTGGTGAAAGCGTCGCGGAAGCGACTGTCTCCACCTGGTTCAAGAAGGTGGGCGATACCGTCGCGCAGGACGAAATGCTGTGCGAGCTGGAAACCGACAAGGTCTCGGTCGAGGTTCCCTCGCCCGTTGCCGGCGTCCTGACCGAGATCCTCGCCCCCGAGGGCACCACCGTCGATGCCACCGCGAAACTTGCCGTGGTGGCCGAGGGCAAGGCCGGCAGCGTCGCCGCCCCCGCCCAGTCGCAGGCCCCGGCCTCGACGCCCGCGGCCCCGGCCGCACAGGCCGGCCGCGATGTCGAGAACGCACCGGCCGCCAAGAAGGCCATGGCCGAAGCCGGCCTCAGTGCCGATCAGGTGCAGGGCACCGGCCGCGACGGGCGCATCATGAAGGAAGACGTGGCCCGTGCCGCGACGGCCCCCGCGGCCGCGCCCGCATCGCCCGCCCCCGCGCCGGTGGCCGCCCCGCGTGGCCCGGTCAGCGCCGACGCCGCCGCCCGCGAAGAGCGCGGGAAGATGACGCGCCTGCGCGCCACCATCGCC
>CALLZQ010000067.1 GCA_937858255.1 uncultured Tabrizicola sp. | reverse complement strand
CCTGGGCGCGCAAGCGGCTGGACAATGGCAAGCTGGGCAACAAGGCCAAGGTGGCGGGCGATCTGGTCTCGGTCGGCGATGTGGTGCATGTGCGCGCCGTGACCGATGACAAGACCGGCGAATTCGTCCGCTGGTCGCTGCGGCAGGTGCCGGATGGGCAGGGCGGCTTCATGGCGATGGACGGGAACACCGGCCGGGGTCTGGCAATGCAGGGCGGGGTTTCCTATCAGTTCCGGGGTCGAGTTTCAAACCCTTTGTCTATGCCGCCGCGCTGGATTCGGGCTTTACGCCTGCGACCATCGTCGTGGACGCGCCCATTGAGGTGAACACGCCGCAGGGCCTGTGGCGGCCCAAGAACGCCTCGAACAAGTTCTACGGCCCGACCACCATCCGCACCGGCATCGAGCAGTCGCGGAACCTGATGACCGTCCGTATCGCTGAAGAGATCGGCATGGATGTGGTAGCCGGCTATGCCGAACGCTTTGGCGTCTATGACCGGATGAACGCCTTTCTCGCTAATGCGCTGGGGTCGCAGGAAACCACCCTGTTCCGTATGGTGGCGGCCTATGCCATGTTCGCCAATGGTGGCGAGCGGGTAGAGCCGACGCTGGTGGACCGGGTACAGGACCGCTATGGCCGCACCGTCTATCGGCACGATCAGCGCGAATGCCGCGATTGCCAGTTGGCCAGCCTCGATCCGGGGGCGGGTGTCGAACTGGTCTCGAAACGCGAACGGGTGATGGATGCGATCACCGCCTATCAGTTGACTTCGATGATGGAGGGGGTGGTCCAGCGCGGCACGGCGCGCGGCATCAACCTGCCGGTGCCTGTCGCCGGTAAGACCGGTACGACCAATGACGCCAAGGATGTGTGGTTCATCGGCTATACCTCAAACATCGTCGCAGGCTGCTATATCGGCTATGACCAGCCGCGCACGCTGGGCTCTGGCGCCTCGGGCGGTGGCTTCTGCGGGCCGGTGTTCGAGCAATTCATGCGCAGCGCCATCAAGAAATATGGCGGGTCCAAGTTCAAGGTGCCGCCGGGCGGCTATTTCATCAACATCGACCGCTTTACCGGCGCCCGTCTGGGCGATGGCGCCAAGGGCGAGAATGTGGTGGCCGAATACTTCCGCGAGGGTGAAGAGCCGGTGTTCGGCCTGTTCGTCGATGGCGGCTTTGCCATGGGCGCCAACCTGCCGCTGTTTGCGGCGGGTGAGGTGGATAGCGGCGGTGCCACTGTCACCACCGCCACCGGCAAGACCAAGGTCATCCCGAAAAAGGCCGATTTCGGCACGCTCAGTTCCGGCGGCCTCTACTGACCGCCTGACGCGCCGTCCTGCCGGGCCGGGCCATGCCCTTGCCCGGCGGGCGGCTTTTCGCTAATCACGCCCGGCAAAGCCCGAGGGAAAGACCATGCGCGCAGAGACGCAGAACAACATCGCCCTGATCGAGAAATCGCTCAAGCTGCTGGCGCAGCGTATGGATTGGGAAACCGCGCCGCATCGCCTTGAGGAATTCAACGCGATGATCGAGGATCCGAACCTGTGGAACGACCCGGCCAAGGCGCAGAAACTGATGCGCGAGCGTCAGGCGCTGATGGATGCGATCTCGACCTATGAGCTGATCTCCTCGGGCCTGCGGGACAATGTCGAGCTGATCGAACTGGGCGAGATGGAGGGCGATGCCGAAATCGTCGCCGAGGCCGAAAAGGCGATGCGCGATCTGGTGCCCTTGGCGCAGTCCAAAGAGCTTGAGGCGCTATTGGATGGCGAGGCTGACAGCAACGATACCTTCCTTGAAATCAACGCCGGGGCAGGGGGCACGGAAAGCTGTGACTGGGCCAGCATGCTGGCGCGGATGTATGTTCGCTGGGCCGAGAAAAAGGGCTATAAGGTCGAGCTTCAGTCGGAAAGCGCGGGCGAAGAGGCGGGCATCAAATCGGCGGCCTACAAGATCACGGGCCACAATGCCTATGGCTGGCTGAAGTCGGAAACGGGCGGGCCTCGGCTGGGGCGGGGCTCCCCCCCTGGCTCGGCGGCGCCGGGGCAGACCCCCCTCTCCTTGGGGTT
>CALLZQ010000066.1 GCA_937858255.1 uncultured Tabrizicola sp. | reverse complement strand
GATCCCACCTTTCGAGGCGGTGTAACCCCCCAGCCGCGGGAACCCCAGCTTGTTGCAGCCCGAGCCCAGGTTGCCGATGCTGCCCCCCTTGCCCGCCGCGATCATCGCCCGCGCCGCGGCTTGGGTGTTCAGAAAACACCCCTTCAGATTGGTGCGCATCACCGCATCCCACTGATCCCCCCGCAAATCCAACAGCCGCGCCCAGGTCTGAATGCCCGCATTATTGACAAGGGCATCGGGCGCGCCCCCCCACGCCACCACCTCGGTCCAGAAATCCGCGACCGCCGCCTCATCGCCGACATCGCACTCCCAGGCCCGCGCCTGCCGGCCCAAGCCGCCAACCTCGGCCACAAGCGCCTCTGCCGCCGCCCCGGCCCCCAGATGCGTCAACGCAATGTCATAACCAGCCCGCGCCAGCCCCCGCACCAGATCACGCCCGATTGCCGAAACCCCCGCCGTCACCACTGCCAACATCCGCACCTCCCGCCCATTTTCTGTCTTTAAATATCCCGGGGGAAGCGGTTTTCCCGGAAAACCGCGCGGGGGCTGGCCCCCGTCCGTCCCCGGCCAGCTCGCGCCTCAGGGAATAATCTCGAACCGGTCCACATCGACCATGCCCATATCGGTGATCTTCAGATGCGGGATCACCGGCAGGGCAAGAAAGGCCAGTTGCAGAAACGGCTCTTCCAGCACCACCCCCAGCGAGGCCGCCGCCGCGCGCAACGCCACCAAATCGTCCCGCACCCGCTCAAAAGGCTCAAGGCTCATCAGCCCCGCCACCGGCAAGGCCAGTTCCGCCAGCACCCGCCCGCCCTCGACCACGACGAAGCCGCCCTCGATCTCGCCCAGCCGGTTCGCGGCCAGCGCCATGTCCCCGGCATCCGCCCCCACCACGGCGATATTGTGATGGTCGTGACAGACGGTCGAGGCGATGGCCCCCCGCTGCAACCCGAACCCTTTGACAAAGCCCGTCGCGCGGTTGCCGTTCTTGCCATGCCGCTCGATGACCGCAATCTTCATCAGGTCGCGGGACAGGTCCGGCTGCTTGTCGCCATCCACCGGGGCGATGTCATAGGTCAGATGCTCGGTGATGATCTTGCCGGGCAGGATGCCGATCACCGGGGTCTCCACCCGGTTGCCCCCGGTGCGGAAATCCCCCGGCCCCAGCCGCGGCGCCTTGACCGAGTGCCGACCCACCGGCGCCAGCGGCACGCGGGCGGCAAAGGCCGCCGCATCGGCCACCACGCCCCCCGCCAGCACCATTTGGGCATGGCACCCCTCCAGCGTGTCGATCACCGCGATGTCCGCCCGCTTGCCCGGCGCGATCAGACCGCGATCCTTTAGCCCAAAGGCCTCGGCCGCACTCAGTGAGGCGGCGCGGTACACCGCCAGCGGCGGGCAGCCCAGGCTGATCAGGGTGCGGATCATGTAATCCAGATGGCCATGCTCGGCGATGTCCAGCGGGTTGCGGTCATCGGTACACAGGCACAGATAGGGCGCGTGTCGCTCGGTCAGCAGCGGCGCCAAGGCGTGCATGTCTTTGGAGACCGAGCCCTCGCGGATCAGCACCCGCATCCCCTTGCGCAGCTTTTCGAGACCCTCTTCGGCACTGGTCGCCTCATGCTCGGTGCGGATCCCGGCGCTGATATAGCCGTTCAGATCATTGCCGCGCAGCAAGGGCGCATGGCCGTCGATATGCTGCCCCTGCCAAGCCGCCAGCTTGGCCATCACCCCCGGATCGCGCATCAGCACCCCGGGAAAGTTCATGAACTCGGCCAGCCCGATCTCGCTGGCATGCCCGCGCAACGGCAGCAGATCCGCCGCCTCCAACCGCGCCCCGGCTGTCTCCATATGGGTCGAGGGCACGCAGGAGGAAATCTGCACCCGGATGTCCATCAGCACCCGCTCGCTGGCCCGCTGGAAATAGGCGATCCCCTCGGCCCCCAGCACATTGGCAATCTCATGCGGATCGCAGATCGCCGTCGTCACCCCGCGGGGCGTCACGCAGCGGCCGAACTCCTGCGGCGTCACCAGCGAGCTTTCGATATGCAGATGCGTGTCGATAAAGCCCGGCACCAGAATGCGCCCCGAGACATCCACCTCACGCCGCCCCTGATACTGGCCGTAGACGCCCACGATGGTGTCACCGCAAATCGCCACATCGCTCTCGATCAGATCGCCGGGGATCAGGTCCAGCACCCGCCCCCCTTTCAGCACCAGATCCGCCGGCACCTCACCCCGGCCTTGGGCGATACGGTCGGCCAGGGGCGCAACGGGCGCGATCCGTGGCGCGGCAGTCGGGGGCAGATCAGACGTTAGCTCGGACATGGGCGACTCCTTTACCCCAGCAAAGCAGAGCGGCCCGCCGGCGGAAAGGCCAAACCAACGGCAGCGCGGCGGCGAAAGATTGTGCCGGGCACAAAACTCGGCTTGAACCCCGGCGCGCCCGGGTGTCCCCTCGCCGCGACAGGAGAACCCCATGCGCCCGCTGCGCGGCATTACCTACAAGCTGGTATCGGTCCTTATCTTCATCGTGATGAGCGCCCTGATCAAAGCCACAGCCGACCATGTACCGGCCGGTCAGGCGGTGTTTTTCCGGTCCTTCTTTGCCATTCCGGTGATCGTCGGCTGGCTGGCGATGCGGCATGAACTGGCGACCGGTTTGCGCACGACCAATCCGATGGGCCATGTCTGGCGCGGCTTTGCCGGCACCTGCGCCATGGGCCTTGGCTTTGCCGGTCTGGCCTATCTGCCCCTGCCCGAGGTGACGGCCATCGGCTATGCGGCCCCCCTGCTGACGGTCGTCTTCGCCGCGATGTTTCTGGGCGAGGAGGTACGGCTTTTCCGCCTGTCCTGCGTACTACTGGGTCTGGCCGGGGTGATGACCGTCCTCTGGCCACGCCTGACCCTGCTGGATGGCGGCGCGGGCCATGCCGAGGCGCTGGGGGCGATGCTGGTGCTGGGCGGGGCGGTTTTTGCCGCGCTGGCGCAGGTCTTTGTCCGCAAGATGGTGGCGACTGAAAAGACCGCCGCCATCGTCTTTTGGTTTTCCGTCACGGCGACGGGCCTGTCGCTCTTGACCATCCCTTTTGGCTGGGTCGTGCCCAGCCCGGGCGAGGCGGCGCTCTTGGTCCTTGCGGGGATCATGGGTGGCTTTGGCCAGATCTTCCTGACCTCCAGCTACCGCGAGGCCGATGCCTCGCTGGTGGCACCCTTTGACTATGCCTCGATGATCTTTGCCCTCGCCATCGGCTACTTCGTGTTTTCCGAGGTGCCGACCGGCACCATGCTGATCGGCGCGGCCATCGTGATCACGGCGGGCGTCCTGATCATCTGGCGCGAGCGCAGGCTGGGGATCGAGCGGGCGAAACAGCGCAAGGCGATGACCCCGCAGGGCTAGCCGCCCGCGCGCAGGGTCACATCGGCAGGGCGCGAGCCGTTGATGGTGCGGCGGATGTTCGGCAGGTCATTGCCTGCGATCCACGCCCGGGCCTGATCTTCGGTCTTGCCGTAATGCGCCCAGCGGTCCAGCAGCCGCCGCTCCAACTCGGCCAAGGGCACGTCGATCCAGACAGTCAGATCGAACTCCCCCGCCAGATCGGTCCAGCCGGGTTCATCGAGCAGCAGGTAATTCCCCTCGACGACCAGCAGCCGGTCTTCGGGCAGCACCACATCCGCCGCCGCGCGTGAGAGTTCCATCGAGCGGTCAAAGACCGGGATCGCCACCTCTGGCTCGACCCGCAGGCGGCGCAACAGATGGGTGAATCCGGCCAGATCAAAGGTCTCGGGCGCACCCTTGCGGGCCCGCATCCCCCGCGCCTCCAATACCGCGTCGTCGTAATGAAAGCCGTCCATCGGCACCACCCGCGCGCCCGGCCCCAAGGCCGAGACCAGCGCCGCCGAGAGGGTGGATTTGCCCGCACCCGGCGGGCCGGCAAGGGCGGTCAGAAACCGCCCCCGCGTTGAACCCGCCCGTGTGCGGATCAGATTGGCCAAGGCCTCGGGCGTCATGCCTGCTCTTCCACCCCTTCGGGAACCTTCGCGCCGGTCATAAAGGCCACCGCATCCGCCATGGTGCATTCCTTGGGGTCGATCACACAGAGCCGACGGCCCAGACGGTGGATATGGATCCGATCCGCCACCTCGAACACATGCGGCATGTTGTGGCTGATCAGGATGATCGGAATGCCCCGCGCCCGCACATCGCGGATCAGCTCCAGCACCCGGCGACTTTCCTTGACGCCCAGTGCCGCCGTCGGCTCGTCAAGGATCACGACCTTGGAGCCAAAGGCCGCCGCCCGCGCCACGGCCACGCCCCGCCGCTGCCCGCCCGACAGCGTCTCGACCGCCTGATTGATGTTCTGGATCGTCATCAGACCCAGTTCGCTCAGCTTGGATCGGGCGAAATCGTCCATCCGTTTGCGGTCCATCTGGCGAAACACCTGCCCCATGATCCCGGGCTTGCGCCATTCGCGGCCCAGAAACATGTTCTCGGCAATCGACAGCGCCGGCGACATGGCAAGGTTCTGATAGACCGTCTCGATCCCCGCATCGCGGGCATCGTCGGGGCTGTCGAACCGCACCGGGCGGCCGTCGAGGAACATCTCGCCATGGTCGGGCGTCACCGCGCCCGACAGCGCCTTGATCAGCGTCGATTTGCCCGCACCGTTATCGCCGATCACCGCAAGGATCTCGCCCGGCATCAGTTCGAAATCCGCACCGTTCATGGCCACGACCGTGCCATAGCGCTTCATCAGGCCACGCGCTTCGAGAATGGGTTGAACAGCACTCATTGCGATGCCCTCCGCAGCCATTGATCCAGCGCGACGGCGACAATCACCAGACAGCCCGCCGCAAACATCTGCCAGTAGTCATCCACGCCGGCAAGGGCGAGGCCGGTGTTGAACACACCCACGATCATCGCCCCGAGGACCGAGCCGACGATCGACCCGCGCCCGCCAAAGAGCGAGGTGCCGCCAATCACCACGGCGGTGATCGAGGCAAGGTTCACATCCTCGAATGCAATGGGCGAGACCGAGCCGACGCGGCCAATTGCGATCCATGCGGCAAAACCAAGGATCAGGCCGGCGACGGTGTAGACCGAGATCAGCACCCGATTGACCTGCACACCCGACAGGCGCGCAGCATCGGGGTCATCGCCCACCGCATGCACATGCCGCCCCCAGGCGGTATGGTTCAGCACATACCACAGCACCGCCGCCAGCACGATCAGCATGATCCCGCCATAGGTGATCGAGGCGCCGCCGATGTTATACCCCTTGCCAAAGGCCAGAAGGCTGGGCGCATTCGCCTCGATATCGGCGTTGCGCACCGATTCAGACCCGGAATACCAAAGCTTGAGCGCGGTATAGATCGAGAGGGTGCCCAGCGTCACAATAAAGGGCGGCAGCTTGACGCGCGCGACCAACAGGCCGTTGACCAGCCCCATCAGCCCGCCGAAAAACACGCCGATCAGCACCGCGATCAGCACCGGCACGCCGGAAAACACCGCCAGATTGCCCATGATCAGCGACGAGATCACCAGAATGGCCCCCACCGACAGGTCAATCCCCGCCGTCAGGATCACCAGCGTCTGCGCCAGCGCCACAAAGCCGGTGACCGTCACCTGCTTCAGCACCGTCGACAGCGCGCCCATGCCGAAAAACCGCGGCGCGATGATGGAAAAGGCGGCAATCGACAAGACCAGCACGATGGCCGGGATCAGTGTCGGATTGCGCCGCAAATAACCGCGCAGCACATGCGCCAGGGTCTTGTCGTCCTTGGCAAAAGCCGCCACAGCCGTATCGGCCTTGTTCAGGACAGATTCATAATCGGATAAGGTTTTGGTCCGCGCCTCTTCAGAAGCCATCGGCTGATCTCCCCCCAAAATCTGGATGGTTGGTCAGGCCCGCCCGTCTGTAAAGCGCGATTTCGCAAACGCAGACGGCGGTCTGGAAAAGAGGGGCGACCCGAAAGCCGCCCCTTCCCTATTCAAACGCAACTGGCGCGGGGATCAGCCCCAGCAGAGTTCCGTGCCCTTGGTCGAGTCGATCGAGGGGACGCCATCCACCGGCTGATCAGTGACCAGATTCACGCCGGTGTTGAAGAAGGACAGACCTTCCGAGGCGGCCGGCTTGGTGCCGTCCTTGGCATAGGCGGCAATCGCGTCGATGCCCAGCGCGGCCATCTTCAGCGGGTACTGCTGCGAGGTGGCGCCGATGACGCCCGACTTGACCGAGGCCACGCCCGGGCAGCCGCCGTCGACCGAAACGATGATCGCCTGGCCTTCCTTGCCAGCGGCCTTCAGCGCCTGGAATGCCCCTTCGGCAGCGGGTTCGTTGATCGTGTAAACCACGTTGATGTCCGGGTCCTTGGCCAGCAGCGTT
>CALLZQ010000065.1 GCA_937858255.1 uncultured Tabrizicola sp. | reverse complement strand
TCATGGGCAATCGCATGCATCAGGTGGGTCTTACCGAGACCCACCCCGCCATAGAGGAACAGCGGATTAAAAGTGGTCGGGCCGCCTTCGGCCACGCGGCGGGCCGCCGCATGGGCAAGCTCATTCGGTTTGCCCACCACAAAGGAATCAAAGGTAAAGCGCTGCTCAAGCTGGGCGCCGGCAAGATCATCGCCCGACTCGCGGCTGCGTGCGGTCGCGCGCGGCTGTGCGGCCTTGGCGGGTGCCGCTGGCGCGGGAGAGGCCGGCTTTTTCCCCGGTGCCTCAGAGACCTTGAACTCTACACGCTCGACCGGGTTGCCCGACTTGGCCAATTGGCCCCTGATGTGATCGGCAAAATTGCGCGAAACCCAGTCGCCAAAGAATGTGGTCGGCACTTCGAAACGGGCAACGCCGTTTTTGAGCTGCGACAGGCGCAGGGGTTCGATCCAGGTCGTGTAATTGTTCTTGCCGACCCTATGGATCAATTCTTCGCGGACTTCGCCCCAAGCGTCGTTCGTCATTCTTTTTGACCTGCCTCTGTCTTCCAAACCGAACCGCCCGGACCGGGCGCACGTTACTGGTCACTTCCCCAAACGACACACCGCTTGCGCACAACAGATGCCTCCGACCACCAGGATCGGCATGCAGATCTGCCAGCACAGGGGAAGAACAGGACGAAAGAAGGCGAAGACTCGGAACGAATTCCGGTCCCCGCATGCACACAGCGGTTTCCCGCAGACAGCATAACCCCTTGTTCTAAACCAAAAAAACCGAAGTGAAACTTGGCAGCATCACAATTCGGGCATTCGGTTCAGACTGCGTCATGTCCCCCAAGGCGATGTGAATCGCCCTGTCACGCTAGCAAGTGGGCAGAGCTGAATTCAACCGAACTCTGTTGTTGACATACCAATGAGATTTGCGAATCCGGGAGGGTCTGGCAAATCGGCAACGGCCCGTCTGAAAACGCCTGAATTTCGTGGCGGCAAGCAAAAAGGGCGTGCCGATCACGCGGCACGCCCTTGACAGCGATCAGGAAACAATCGCGGCGGCGACTCAGGCCTTGGCGGCGGCCAGGGTCTTCACGCGCGAGGCCAGACGCGACACTTTGCGCGAGGCGGTGTTCTTGTGCAGCACGCCCTTGGTCACGCCACGGGCGAGTTCGGGCTGGGCATTCTTCAGCGCTTCGGCAGCGGCAGCGGCATCGCCCGAGGCCAGAGCCTCTTCGACCTTGCGGACATAGGTGCGGATGCGCGAACGGCGGGCCTTGTTCACGCCATAGCGGGTTTCCGCCTGGCGGGCGCGTTTTTTGGACTGTTCGGAATTGGCCATGGGTCTCTCTGACTTTCGGTCTTCGTTGATACGGATCGCACATGAAGACCGAAGGCTCCGCCCCAAGGGAACGGATTCGATTCTTGCCTAAGCGGGCCCACGCGCATGTAAGGCGGGCCTATAAGGCAAGAATCGGCAATTGGAAAGGCGTTATTTGTCGCGGAACTGCGGCTGACGCTTTTCGAGGAAGGCAGCCATGCCTTCCTTCTGATCCTCGGTGGCAAACAGCGCATAAAAGGCGCGCCGTTCATAATGCAGCCCCTCGGACAGCGGAACCTCTTGCGAGCGGTTGACGCATTCCTTGACCACCATCGCCGTGATCATGGATTTCTCGACGATTCGCTGGGCGATCTTGCGGGTCTCGGTCATCAGATCCTTGGCCGGGAACACCCGGCTGGCCAGACCGCTGCGCTCGGCCTCGGCCGCGTCCATGAAACGGCCGGTCAAATGCATGTCCATCGACTTGGACTTGCCCACCAGCCGGGTCAGGCGCTGCGTCCCGCCCAATCCGGCAACCACGCCCAGATTGATCTCTGGCTGGCCAAAGCGGGCGGTATCGGCGGCAATGATGAAATCGCACATCATCGCCAGTTCGCAGCCACCACCAAGGCAGTAGCCGGCCACAGCGGCGATCGTCGGCTTGCGAACCCGGGCGATCGTATCGGTTTCGGCGGAAAAGAGATTGTCGAAAAACACCTCGGTATAGGATTTATCGGCCATCTCGCGAATGTCGGCCCCGGCCGCAAAAGCCTTGTCCGAACCGGTGAGGATGATGCAACGGGTGTTGGGATCGGCATCCGCAGCGGTAAAGGCTGCCGCGAGTTCCCCCATCAGCTTGGCATTCAGCGCATTCATCGCTTCGGGCCGGTTCAGGCGGATGAGGGTGACGTAATCCTCAACCTCGACGATCAGCGTTTCATAGGCCATGAGCAGCATCCCCCGCAGTTCACGTGGCCGTGACTCCTAGCACCAATTGTGCGGATGACAAGCCGGACGACGCCTATCTCTGACAATCAGGGCAGTAAAATGACGACCGCCCCGATTGTGCAACCCGGGCAATCGTGCCGCCACAGCCGGGCATCAGGCAGGGCTGGCCTTCACGGTCATAGACTTGAAATCCATGCTGAAAATAGCCCAGCTCGCCATCGGCCTGGCGGTAGTCGCGCAGGCTGCTGCCCCCTGCCTCGATGGCCTCGGACAGCACGGCGCGGATCGCAGGGACAAGCGCCTCTGACTGGGCATCTGTGACATCCCTTGCCAGAGTTTTGGGCGATATGCCGACACGGTGCAGCACCTCGCAGACGTAGATATTGCCCAGCCCGGCCACCAGATGCTGATCCAGCAGGGCTGATTTTATCGGTGTGGCGCGTCCGTTCAGCCGCTGGCGCAGGTAGGCGGCGTCAAAGCCGTTGCCAAGCGGCTCTGGCCCCAGCGCGGCAAGCAGGGGGTGCGCCTCGGCCTCTGCGGTTAGCACCAGATCGAGCGCGCCAAAACGCCGGGCGTCATTAAAGGTGATGCGCCCACCCCCCTCCATCTCCAGCAGCACATGATCGTGCTTTTGCACGGGCGGGTGATCGTGATGAAAACTGCCCGGAACATGCCCGGAAATCAGCATGCGCCCGGACATGCCCAGATGGATCAGCAGCGACTCGGCGGTGGAAAGATCGGCAAGGATGTATTTTGAGCGCCGCCGCAGCCCCAGAACGCGCGCACCGGTCAACCGCGCCGCCATTCCCGGTGGAAAAGGCCAGCGCAGGCCATCGCGGCGTATCTCGGCGCGCGCGATCACCCGACCCTCCATCGCCGGCGCCAGGCCACGGCGGACGGTTTCGACCTCTGGCAGTTCGGGCATTTCGGTCTAGTTCCCTGACAGGGCGCCAAGGCCCAAAACGACGATGGACAGGCAGACGCATTGCAGCGCCCGCCCCGCAGCCTATAAGAAGGCACGCAACGACAGAAGGGCAAGGCCCATGACCGACGAGACCCAAGGCACGACGCATTTCGGCTATCAGACTGTCCCCGAAGGCGAAAAGGCCGGAATGGTGCATGGCGTCTTTACCCGCGTCGCCAGCCGCTATGATGTCATGAACGATTTGATGTCGATGGGCATCCATCGCGTCTGGAAAGATGCGATGATGGACTGGCTGGCGCCGCGCCCCGGGCAGCGCCTGCTGGATGTCGCCGGCGGCACCGGCGATGTGGCCTTTCGCTTCCTTGGCCGCGCGCCCTCGGCCCGGGCAGTGGTCTGCGACATGACCGAATCCATGCTGGTTGCCGGGCGTCAGCGCGCCGAGGCCGAAAAGATGGCCGGCAATCTGGATTGGGTGGTGGGTGATGCGATGCAGTTGCCGTTCGAGAGCAACAGCTTTGATGTCTACACGATCAGTTTTGGCATCAGGAACGTCACCCGCATCCCCGATGCGCTGCGCGAAGCCTACCGCGTGCTGCGCCCCGGCGGGCGGCTGATGGTGCTGGAGTTCAGCCAGATCCCGAATGATCTGATGCAAAAGGTCTATGACCTTTACTCGTTCAATATCATCCCGGTGATGGGGCAGATCGTTGCCGGTGATCGCGACAGCTATCAGTATCTTGTCGAAAGTATTCGCAAGTTCCCCGATCAGGACAGCTTTGCCGCCATGATCCGCACCGCCGGGTTCGAGCAGGTCAAATACCGCAACCTGACGATGGGAATCGCGGCGCTGCATTCCGGCTGGAAGGTCTGATCTTGCGCGGTCCGCACAACATCTGGCGGCTGGTCCGCACCCTTGCCACGCTGGAACGCACCGGGGCCATCGGCGTGGTGCTAGAGGCGTTTCGCGCGCCCCCGCGCATCCGCTTTGTAGCGCGGGTGCTGGGATGGCCATTCAAGCCGCTGGGGTTGAAGGGCGATCCTGACTTGCCGCCGGCGACGCGGGCGCTGACGGCGCTGGGTCCGGCCTATATCAAATTCGGCCAAATCCTTTCGACTCGCCCCGACATTGTCGGCGATGAACTGGCCGAACAACTGAAATATTTGCAGGACAAGCTGCCACCCTTTCCGACTGAAATCGCCAAAGCCATGGTCGCGGAAGAGTTGGAGCAGCCCGCCGACGTGCTGTTTTCCGAATTCTCAGAGCCGGTCGCCGCCGCCTCGATTGCACAGGTTCACCATGCGCGCACCGCCGATACCGGTGAAGAGGTTGCGGTCAAGGTGCTGCGCCCCGGGATTGAGCGCGCCTTCCGCAAGGATATCGACGCCTTCTACCTAGCGGCCCGGACCATCGAGCTCTTGGCACCCTCGGCCCGCCGGCTGCGCCCGATGGATGTGATCTCGCATTTTGAGGGCGTGGTGCTGGGCGAACTGGATTTCCGTCTGGAATCGAGTGCGGCGGCAGAGTTCTCGGCCAATACTGAAAAGGATGCCGGATTCCGGGTGCCCAAGCCGGTCTGGTATCTGTCGGCCCGCCGCGTGATGACGCTGGGCTGGGCCGAGGGCATTGCGCTAAAGGATAACATTGCGATTGATGCCGCGGGCCATGACCGCCGCATTCTTGGTGCGCGGGTGCTGCAACTCTTCCTCAACCATGCGCTGCGCGATGGCTATTTCCATGCCGACATGCACCAGGGCAACCTCAAGGTGGCCGCGAATGGCGATATCGTCGCCTATGATTTCGGTATCATGGGGCGGATCGACGAATATACCCGTCGTGTCTATGCAGAAATCCTGTTCGGTTTTATCCGCAAGGATTACCGTCGGGTGGCCGAGGTGCATTTCGAGGCCGGTTACGTCCCGCCCGACCGAGACATCGACGAATTCGCGCGCGCCCTGCGGGCGGTGGGTGAACCGATTTTCGGCATGGATGCCAGCCGGATCTCGATGGCGCGTCTTTTGGCCTATCTCTTTGAGGTAACAGAACGTTTCGGGATGGAAACCCGCACCGAACTGATCCTGTTGCAGCGCACCATGGTGGTGGTCGAGGGGGTGGCGCGCGGGCTTGATCCGCATATCAACATCTGGGAGGTCGCCCGCCCGATCGTTGAGGGGTATATCGCCAAGAATGTCGGCCCCCGTGCGCTGGCGCGCGATCTGGCCCAGACAGCGCGGGTACTGGCCCGGTTCGGCCCGCGCCTGCCTCGCCTTGTCGAGCAGGCCCTGATCCGTCAGGCCGAGGTACCGCCGCCGCCGCCGCCGCGCCGCCTCGGGCGCTATGCCGTGGTGGCCTTGCTGGCCACCCTCTTGGTATTGACCGGGGTTTGGATCGGCACGCTGATCTGAGGCGCGGCCTCCACCTCAAGACCCAGGGTTTGCAAGAGCGTCAGTTCCTGCCGGCAGGCTGCGGCATAACCCCGGTCTCCGGCCTTGGCGCGAAGCGCGCAATGGGCCGCCAGACGCAGGTGCAGCCAAGGCCGCAATCGCAGGTAGCGCTGGCTGACCGCCTGATCGGGATAAAGCGTCAGAAACTCGCTAACCTCTCGATCTGAAAGGGGGCGTCCGCGATAAAGATACTGCATCGCGGGCGACAGGAAGATGGCCAGATCATGCACCGGATCCCCCAGAGCCGGGCATTGCCAGTCGATCAGCATCGCACCGGCAGGCCCAATGATGATGTTCCCCGGCACCGGGTCGCCATGCAGGGGAACCGGCGCCACAGAACCCTCATCGGGCGGGGACAGTGGAGTGCAGAGAACCAGCCCGGACACCGCGATCATGTCGCGCGTATCCTGTGCCAAGGCGTGACCATCGGGTAACAGATGTCGAAAGCAAAGCCCCTCGGGGCTTTGGTGGTGCAACTGCCCCAATAGCCGGGCAACCTGCCCGGTGCCGCTTTGCCAGCCATGACCGCGAAGATAGCGATAGGCCAGCCAGTCCTTGTCATGGGCCAGATATTCCGGTGCAATCCCCTGACCGGCAAACCGGCGCAAAGCGGCCACTTCGGCCAAAATGTCATTCGGAAACAGCGCGGTCGCCCGCTCTGGCCGATATTGCTTGATGACGACACCTCCGCAGCGCCAAAGGTGGTTCACCCGCCCCCCGGTGAGTGGAACCCATGGAGAAGACAGGCCAGAGAGCGCAGCTTC
>CALLZQ010000064.1 GCA_937858255.1 uncultured Tabrizicola sp. | reverse complement strand
GCTATGTCTTCCGCACCGATCTGCGCCTGCGCCCCGATGCCAGCGTGACGCCGGTTTGCCTGTCGATGGCGGCGGCCGAGGCCTATTACGAAAGTGTGGGCCGGACATGGGAGCGCGCGGCCTATATCAAGGCGCGGCCCTGCGGTGGCGATCTGGCGGCGGGCGAGCGGTTTCTGGCCACACTGACCCCCTTTGTCTGGCGCAAGCACCTCGATTTTGCGGCGATTCAGGATGCCCATGACATGCGCCTGCGCATCCGTGACCATCGCGGGCTGCATGGCCCGATCGCGGTCGAGGGGCATAACATGAAGCTGGGCGCGGGGGGCATCCGCGAGATCGAGTTCTTTACCCAGACACGGCAGTTGATCGCCGGTGGGCGCGATGCCGATCTGCGCGACCGCACGACGGTCGGCGGCCTCGCGGCGCTGGCGGCCAAGGGCTGGGTGCCGGATGAGGTCGCCGCCGATCTGACCCGGCTTTACCGCGCGCATCGCGAGGTCGAGCATCGTCTGCAAATGGTGGGCGATGCCCAGACCCACAGCCTGCCGACCAGCGCCGAGGGCGTGGCGCGGATCGCCGCCTTTTGCGGGCAGAGCGAGGCGGCATTTCGTGAAGGGCTGCTGGAGCGGCTGCGCCAGACCGATGAATTGACCGAAGGCTTCTTTGCCCCCTCGGCGGCCGAGGCGCTGCCGGAACTTTCCGATCAGGCCAAGGCGATTGTCGCGGGCTGGATCCATTACCCCTGCCTGCGGAGCGAGCGGGCGCAGGGGATTTTCCGTCGCCTGCGCCCGCAACTCTTGCGGCAGATGTTGCGCGCGGCCCACCCGGATGAGGCGCTGCGCGCCCTTGACGGCTTTCTGGCCGGGCTGCCGGCGGGGGGGCAGATTTTCTCGCTGTTCGAGGCGAATCCGACGCTGGGCGAACTGATCGTCGATATCGCCGCCACCTCGCCGCAACTGGCGCGTTACCTGTCACGCAATGCCGCCGTGATGGATGCGGTGATTGGCGGCAGTTTCTGGGCGCCCTGGCCGGGAATGGCGGCGTTGCGCGACGATCTGACCGCCCGGCTGGACGACATCGCGGATTATGAGCGCAAGCTGGATGGCGCGCGCCGCTGGATGAAGGAATGGCATTTCCGCATCGGCGTGCATCACCTGCGCGGGCTGATTGATGCCTTTGAGGCGGGCAAAAGCTATGCCGATCTGGCCGAGGCGGGGGTTGCCGCGCTTTGGCCGATTGTGGTGGGCACCTTTGCCGAACGGCACGGCCCGCCGCCGGGGCGCGGGGCGGCGGTGATGGGGATGGGGTCGCTCGGCGCGGCGCGGCTGAATGCCGAATCCGACCTCGACTTGATCGTGATCTATGACGCGCAGGGGGTCGAACAGTCCGAGGGGGCCAAGCCGCTGGCCACGCGCCCCTATTTCGCCCGGCTGACGCAGGCGCTGGTCACGGCGCTGACCGCGCAGATGCCCGAGGGGCGGCTTTATGAGGTGGATATGCGGCTGCGCCCCTCGGGCCGGCAGGGGCCGGTGGCGACCAGCCTGCAAAGTTTCACCGATTATCAGGAAACCGAGGCCTGGACATGGGAGCATCTGGCGCTGACCCGGGCGCGGGTGCTGGCGGGCGACCCCGGACTTGGCGCCGAGATCGAAGGCTTTCGCCGCGACATCCTGGCCCGCAAGGGGCAGGGGCCGCAGGTGCGGGCCGATGTGGCGGCAATGCGGGGGCGCTTGCAGGCCGCCAAACCGGCCAAGGGGTCTTGGGAGGCCAAGAACGGCCCGGGGCGGCTGATGGATATTGAACTGTGCGCCCAGATGTTCGCGCTGATCGCGGGCAGCCCCGCCCGGGGGGTAGAGCGCCAGATTGCGGCGGGCACGTCTTGCGGCGTGTCGCAAACCGAACGTACGGCGCTGGAAGATGCCTATAGACTGACGTGGCGGCTGCAATCGGCCTCGCGTCTGTTGACCGGTGGCGCGCTGGATATGGCGGCGATCGGCGAGGGGGGGCGCGATTTCCTCTTGCGCGAGACCGGGGCTGCGGGTGCCGAGGCCCTGACTGCGCGGCTGGATGCGGTGACGGGCCGGGCCGAGGCGGTGATTGCGGCGCAGATGCCTGCGGGCGAACAGACAGACGGGACGGCTGGGGAGTAGGATGGGGAGAAGAGCCATGCAGCTTGACGAAGCCGACCCGAAGGGGCTGGTGCGCGAAAGCTACCGGATTGAGGGCATCACGCCGGGCGAATGCCGCTCGATCTTTGTCGATTGGGCACTAAGCCTGCCGGTGGGCCGCGATCAGGGCGACGCGTTGCGCACGCTGATCGCCCATTATGCGATGCCTGCGCCCGATCATCCGATGAGCCGGGTGCTGCATGAGGCGCTGGTCCCGGCCGAGGCGCCGCGCCGGCGCGGTGGGCGCGCGGCGCGGGTCGGTCTCTGAGGTATCAGGTCCGGGACAGGGCGGCAGCCTCGGCGGCAAGCCGCGTGATTTCAGCCCAGTTGCCGGCGACCATGGCGGCCTTGGGCGCGACCCATGACCCGCCGACGCAGAGGATATTCTTCAGCGACAGATAATCCGGCGCGGAAGTCAGGCTGATCCCCCCGGTCGGGCAGAACCGTACCTGCGGCAGCGGCGAGCCGATGGATTTCAGGAAGGCCGCGCCCCCGGCCTGTTCTGCCGGAAAGAACTTTTGCACCGTATAGCCCTGTTCCAGCAGCGCCATGATCTCGGTTGCCGTCACCGCGCCGGGCAACAGCGGCAGGTCAAACTCGGCGCAGGCCTCGATCAGCGCGGGCGACGACCCGGGCGAGACGCCAAAGGTGGCCCCCGCCGCTTTGGCCGCCTTGACATCGGCGCGGGTCAGCAGCGTGCCGGCCCCGACATGGCCGCCCGGCACCTCGGCCATGGCGCGGATCGCGTCCAGCGCGCAGGGGGTGCGCAAAGTCACTTCCAGCGCCGGCAGGCCCCCGGCGACCAGCGCCTCGGCCAAAGGACGGGCATGGGTCAGATCCTCGATCACCAGCACCGGCACCACCGGGGCAAGCTGGCAGACCTTGAGCGCAAGGGCGGATTGTTCGGCGGGGGTCATGGCGGGGTCTCCTTGGTCGGACAGGGGTCACGGCGATCTGTTAGCGCAAACATGGCGACGGGTCTACAGCGCAATCCCGCGCGCCTGACCCTGCGATAGATTTAGCCCGCCGCTGGCATGGTCAGAGGCGGCGGGGTACGACCGGGCCAATCGGTAGCAAGGTGATACTGTTGCCCCACCGCCAGCACCCGGGCGTCCGCGCCCGAGGGGCCGATGAGTTGCAGCCCCATCGGCAGGCCGCCCGGCCCAAAGCCGCAGGGAACCGACAGGCTGGGCAGGCCGATCAGGCTGACCGGGACGACCACCTCCATCCAGCGGTGATAGGTGTCCATCGCCTGCCCGTCGATCTCGGTCGGCCAGCGCCATTCGACCGGAAAGGGCCAGACCTGCGCCGAGGGCATGGCCAAGAGATCGTAGTTGCGGAACAGCCTTGCCGCCCGGGCATACCAGCGCGAGCGGATCACGCTGGCCTCATAGACTGCCGCGGCGGTGATCTGCCGGCCCTGGGCGATTTCCCATTGAGTCTCGGGTTTCAACTGCGCCCGTTTGGCCGGGTCGTCATAGAGCGCCCCCTTGGCCCCGGCATTGAGAAAGGCCCGCAAGGTCAGCCAGGCCTGCCAGATCTGCGCCGCCGGAAATGGCGGGGCCAGCGGCTCGATCACCGCGCCCTGATCGGCCAGTACGGCCAGTGCCGCCTCGCATTGCGCCACGATCCCCGGCTCGCAAGGATAGGCGCCGCCCCAATCGCCCAGCCAGCCGATCCGCAGCCCGGCGACATCGGTCTTCAGCCGCTCGGCATAGGGATCGGGGCGGCGGGGGAAGGGCGCTTCGGGGTTTTCTCCGGCCAGAACCGACAGCAGGCGGGCAATGTCTTCGATGCATCGCGCCATCGGCCCCTCGGTCGAGAGGGTGGCCATATGCGTATCCCCCAAGGCATCCTGTGGCACCAGCCCCCATGTGGGGCGAAAGCCATAGACATTGCAAAAGGCCGCCGGATTGCGCAGCGAGCCCATCATGTCACTGCCATCGGCCACCGGCACCAACCGCGCGGCCAGCGCCGCTGCCGCCCCACCGGAGGATCCGCCCGCCGTCCGCGTCAGGTCATAGGGGTTGCGGGTGGCGCCAAAGACCGGGTTGAAGCTGTGGCTGCCATGGCCCCATTCGGGCGTATTGGTCTTGCCCGTAAAGATCGCCCCCGCCGCCCGCATTCGCGCCGCCACCAGATCGTCCGAGGGGGCGATGAAATCGGCATAGAGCGGCGAGCCATAGGTGGTGCGCATCCCCTTGACCGCCACCAGATCCTTGACCGCCACCGGTAGTCCGTGCAGCCAGCCGCGTACGGGCAGGGCATCTGC
>CALLZQ010000063.1 GCA_937858255.1 uncultured Tabrizicola sp. | reverse complement strand
GGCTGAACGCCTCAACCACCTTTTCACCGTCAAGCCCGGCCTTTTCGCCAAAGGCCAGTGCCTCGGACAGGGCCTGCACCAGACCGGCAATGCAGATCTGGTTCATCATCTTGGCGATCTGGCCTGCGCCACTTGGCCCCAGCAGACGGCAGATCCGGGCATAGGCGGCAATCACCGGCTCGGCCATGGCATAGGTCTCGGCCTCACCCCCGCACATCACTGAGAGCACGCCGTTCTCGGCCCCCGCCTGCCCGCCCGATACCGGCGCATCGACAAAGCCAAGGCCGCGCCCGGCGGCGATGCCGGACAATTCGCGCGTCACCTCAGCCGAGACCGTGGTGTGGTCGACAAAGATCGCGCCCGGATCCATCCCGGCAAAGGCGCCATCGGGGCCAAGGCAGACGGCGCGAAGCTCGTCATCATGGCCGCCGGAGGCAATGACGAAATCCTCCCCCAAGCCCGCCCCGGGCGGGGTGGGCGCGCTGCGCCCGCCGTGCTGGGCGACCCAGGCCTCTGCCTTGGCGGGAGAGCGGTTATAGACCGTCACCTCATGCCCGCCTTTGACCACCAGATGCCCCGCCATGGGAAAGCCCATCACCCCAAGGCCCAGAAATGCCACCTTTGCCATCGCGCTCTCCCTTCGCATTGCCCTTTTCACTGTTCTCCCTTAGGTATCAGCCGCATCCCTGCCGTCAAGAACTGGCCCATTTCCATGCTGACCACCTTTCGCTGGCTTCTGCGCCTGTTCACCGGCCTGATCGTGCTGAGCCTCTTGGTCGGCACCATCCTTTACTGGTTCCTCGAACGCTCGATTCCCGACTATTCCGAGGATTTTGCGCTGGACGGCATCACCGGCCCGGTCGAGATCGTGCGCAACAATGACAATGTTCCGCACATCTTTGGTGCGAGCGACGAGGATGTGTTTTTCGCCCTTGGCTTTGCCCATGCGCAGGACCGGCTGTGGCAGATGACGATGCTGCGGCGCACCGCGCAGGGGCGGTTGTCGGAACTCTTTGGCCAGCGGACACTGAAGATTGACGAACTGCTGCGCCGCTATGACCTTTACACCCTGTCGCTGCAATCGGTGGCGGCACAGGATGCGCCGACGATGCGGGCGCTGGAGGCCTATGCGCGGGGCGTGAATGCCTGGATCGGACAGGTGAATGAGGGCGCGCGCGGACGCGGGGCGCCGGAATTCTTTCTGTTCTCGAATGAGATTGCCGCCTGGCAGCCGGCGGATTCGATTGCCATCATCAAGCTGATGGCTCTGCAACTCTCGGGTCATCTGGAGGCTGAGGTGTTGCGGGCGCGGGTATCCTTGGTGCTGCCCGAGGCGCGGCTGCGCGATGTCCTGCCCGACGATCCGGGCCGCCCCGTGACGGCCCTGCCCGATTATGCCAGCCTGATGCCCGGCCCGGTGCCGGGGACCGGGCCAATCCGCACTGCCGGAGGGCCGCTGTCGCCCTTTCCGCGCCTGCCCTTTGCCGGGGCCTCGAACGCCTGGGCGGCGGCGCCGGGCCGGGCGGCGGCGGGGGGTTCGCTGCTCGCAAACGACCCGCATCTGGGCTTTACCGCCCCGACCATCTGGTATCTGGCGCGGCTGGAGTTGCAATCGGGGGGCGTGATCGGTGCCACCATCCCCGGCGTTCCGGCGATCATGGCCGGGCGCTCGGCGCGGCTGGGCTGGGGGCTGACCTCGTCCTATCTCGACGATCAGGATGTGGTGATGGAGCGGCTGAACCCCGCCAACCCCGAGGAATATGAAACCGCCGAGGGATTTCGGGCCTTTGAGACCCGCCGCTCGATCATCCAGATCAAGGATGCGACTCCGGTGACGATCACCCTGCGCTGGTCCGAGGCGGGGCCGGTCCTGCCCGGCTCACACTACGATCTGGCCTCGGTCACGCCGGCGGGCCATGTCGCGGCGCTAAGCTGGACGGCGCTGTCACCGGCCGATACTTCGATGACGGCGGCGATGCGGATCATGCAGGCTGGCAGCACGGCCGAGGCGATCGAGGCGGGGCGGCTCTTTGTGGCCCCTGCGCAGAACCTGACCCTCGCCGATCAGGACGGCATCGCCTTTCAGGTCATTGGCGCCATGCCGCGCCGCGACGCCGCCCACCCGACCCAGGGGCGGATGCCGGCCCTGGGCAGCAACCCGGCCGCCCGCTGGCAAGGGACCTTCCCCTATGAGGACAATCCGCGCGTCATCACCCCCGCCAGCGGCATCCTCGGCAATACCAACAACAAGACGGTCGAACGCCCCTTTCCCAATCACCTCAGCTTTCTTTGGGGCGACACCCAGCGCATCCAGCGCTGGCTGACCCTGATGAAAACCCGCGAGGTCCATACGCGTGAGAGCTTTATCGAGGCGCAGCTTGATACCGTCTCGCCCGCCGCGCGGACGATCCTGCCGCTGATCGGCGCCGATCTGTGGTTCACCGGCGAGGCCGCCCCCGAGGGCACGCCCGAGCGCTTGCGCCAGCGGGCACTGGGCCTGCTGGCCGAATGGAACGGCGAGATGAACGAACATCTGCCCGAGCCGCTGATCTACATGGCCTGGGTCACGGCGCTGCAAGACCGGCTGATCCGCGACGAACTGGGCCCCTTGGCCGATGAGTTCACCCATCTTGATCCGGTTTTTGTCGAGCGGGTCTATCGCGACATTGGCGGCGCCTCGGCTTGGTGCGATGTGATCCAGTCGGCGGCGGTCGAGACCTGTGCCGATCTGGCCCGCATCGCCTTGGATGAGGCGCTCTTGACCCTGACCGAGAGCTATGGCCCCAATCCGGTCAGTTG
>CALLZQ010000062.1 GCA_937858255.1 uncultured Tabrizicola sp. | reverse complement strand
TCGAAAACTCGAACGATCCCGATTTCACCAAGCGCCTGGGCGACTGGCTGCGCCGCGAGCTGCCCGGCTTCCTGACACGCGACGGCGACAAGGAACTCTTTGCCGATCTGCTCGGCAAGACGGCAACCACACAAACGGCAGGGAGCACCGGGGAGGCTGAATCGTGATGCGAGCAAGACTTGCATGGGCCGCGTTCAAGAACATGCTGCGCGCTGCTGCCCGCGATCCGATATGGGCGCTGGTTAGCCTCATTCTCTCGCCCCTCCGGGGTGGGCGCTATCTGCTGCAAGTCGGCGCTTTCATTTTGTTTGTGACGATCGTTCTTGCCATTATGGCCAATGGCATTCCGCAAGAATGGTGGATCGCCAGAGCGATTGCCGGCCTGCTTGTTATGCTGGTCTTCCTCATGCTCGTCTTCCGCGTCCTCACAAATCCCCTGATTGAGCATTTTGGGGACATGGAAGGCGAAACCCACGGCTCGGCCCGCTTCGCCACCGGCAAGGAAACCGCCGCCCTCGCCCGCGCCGATTCCGGCCTGCTGATCGGCCGCGATCCGAAATCAAGGAAACTGCTGCGCTATGACGGCCCGGCCCATCTGCTGACCATGGCCCCGACGCGCACCGGCAAGGGCGTGGGAACCATCATCCCGAACCTGCTCACCGCCGACCGCTCCGTGATCTGCATCGACCCCAAGGGCGAGAATGCCAAGATCGCCGGCCGCGCTCGCGAAAAGTTCGGCCCGGTCCATGTCCTCGACCCCTTCGGCGTTACCGGCCTGCCCTCGGCCGCCTTCAATCCCCTCGACCAGCTCGACCCGGCCGGCCTCGATGTCGCGGAAGACGCGAGCACCCTTGCCGACGCCCTCGTGTTCGATGAACCGGGCATGGCCGGCGAGGCGCATTGGAACGAGGAAGCCAAGGCGCTGATTGGCGGCCTGATCCTCCATATCGTCGCCCAGGAGCCGGCCGGCCGGCGTTCACTCCCGACCCTGCGCGACTATCTCACCCTCGCCCCTGAAGCCTTTGCAGCCCTCCTGAAGGACATGCAGGCGTCAACGGCGGCGGCCCGCCCGGGCGCCCCCCCCGCAAACCGCATGTTGGGGAAAACCCACCCCGGGGCGGCCGGGGGCCCCCCCGGCGCGCCGCGCCCCACCCCATTT
>CALLZQ010000061.1 GCA_937858255.1 uncultured Tabrizicola sp. | reverse complement strand
TGGCGGGGATGTCGTTTTTGACCGAGCTGGCGGTATCGACATGGGTGGTCAGCACCGCCTTGATCTCACCCCGCGCATCTGCGCGCAGACGGTCCTCGACCCGGCCCATATCGACCGGCGCCGATTTGCCGAAATCCATCACCTCGACATCGACACCCAGGGCACGGGCGCTTTCTGCCCAGCCATGGCCAAACCGGCCGGTGGCCAGCACCAGTGCCTTGTCGCCCCTGCTGAATAGGTTGCAATTTGCCGCCTCCCAAGTGCCATGGCCGTTGGCGATATAGGCGGCCAGATGATGGGTGGTGCCCGCCAGTTGCCGCAGATCGGGCCACATGCCCGCCACCATCGCCCCCAAATCATCGGCATAGATGTTCGGCGCCGCCCGGTGCATCGCGTTCAGGACCCGGTCGGGCATGGCCGAGGGGCCGGGAATCGCCAGATAGGCGCGTCCGCGCGACAGATCGGCCTTGGCCGGCTTGGGGCTGGTCATCTCATTCTCCCGATGGCTCTGGCGCAAGTGCTAGGCGCATGACCCGGGGCCGTCAATTCCCCCCCGATGCCTCTGCCTTGCGGGCCTTGGCGGATTCACGCTAGACCCCTTCACAAGGCATGATGCCAAGCCATGAACGGAACCACGCCCCTGTCCGCGCAAAACGCCCCGCTACCCTCAGATGCCCCGCTGCCCCTGCCGGCAGAGGGCGGCTCGCTCGCGGGCTGGTTCTGGCGGCGCTATCTGCGGCCCTTTGCGCCGCTGCTGGCGCTGACCTTCGTGATCATGGTGATCGAGGGATCGACCCTCGGGGCGCTGTCCTATCTGCTGGAACCGTTGTTCGACAAGGTGTTTGCCACGGGGGGTGAGGCCGCGCTCTGGCCCGTCGGGCTGGCGATCACCGGCCTTTTCGCCCTGCGCGCCGCGACCTCACTCGCCGGGAAATCGCTGACCGCGCGGATCAGCCAGAGCGTCGCCGCCACGATGCAGCGCGATCTCCTGGCCCATCTCCTGACCCTCGACCTCGGGTTTTTCCGCGATACCGCGCCGGGGCAGTTGATCGAGAAGGTGCAGGGCGACACACAGACAGTACAGGGCATCTGGGTCACGCTGGTCGCCGGCATTGGTCGCGATGCGGTGGCGCTGGTGGGCCTGTTCTACGTCGCCATCACCATCGACCCGTGGTGGACGCTGGCGGCCGTCGTCGGCACGCCGCTTTTGATCCTGCCCGCCGTGGTGCTGCGGCGCTATCTCTTGCGCAAGGCGCTGTTCTCGCGCCAGCAGGCCGAGGACCGCGCCACCCGGCTGGATGAGATTTTCCACGGCATTCAGGCGATCAAGCTGAACCGGATGGAGGCGCATCAGGAGGCGCGCTTTGGCGCCACCCTCTCGCGCATCGTCAAGGCCGAGACCAAGGCCGCGACGGGCCGCGCGATCCTGCCGTCGCTGGTCGATCTGGTGACGGGGCTTGGCTTTTTCGCCGTGCTGATGCTGGGCGGGCGCGAAGTGGCCGAGGGCAGCCGCACGACGGGCGAGTTCATGTCGTTCTTCACCGCCATGGTGCTGACCTTTCAGCCGATCCGGCGGCTGGGCGATCTGGCCGGGCTGTGGCAGGTGGCAACGGCCAGCCTGCAACGGATCACCGCGCTCTTGGCCCTGCGGCCCAGCCAGTCCCGGCCCGAGGTCAGCCGGGTGCAGCCTGCCGGGATGCGGATCAGCTTTGACGATGTGGCCTTTGGCTATGGCGAGGCTGAGGTGCTGTCGGGCCTGAGCTTTACCGCCGAGCCGGGGCAGGTCACGGCGCTGGTCGGCCCCTCGGGCGCAGGGAAATCCACCGTGTTCCACCTGCTGACTGGCCTGTCCGACCCCTCTCGCGGGCAGATCACCATCGGTGGGGTTGCCACCACAGACCTGAGCCTTGCCGATCAGCGCGACCTCTTTGCCACCGTATCCCAGGATTCGGCGCTGTTTGACGAACCGCTGCGCGACAACCTGACCGTGGGGCGTGAGGGGATCGCACCCGACCGTATCGCGGCGGCGCTTGATGTGGCGCAGGCCAGCGCCTTTGTCGCCGATCTGCCGCAGGGCCTTGAGACGCGGGTCGGCCCGCGCGGCGCGGCGCTGTCGGGTGGGCAGCGGCAGCGCGTGGCCATCGCCCGCGCCCTGCTGCGCGCGGCGCCGGTCCTCTTGCTGGATGAGGCGACCAGTGCGCTGGATGCCGCATCTGAGGCGGCGCTGTCGGCGGCATTGGAACAGGGGGCCGAGGGGCGCACCACGCTGGTCATCGCGCACCGTCTGGCCACCATCCGCCGCGCCCATCGCATCGTGGTCATGGACCGGGGCCGCGCCGTCGAGATCGGCACCCATGACGAACTCTTGACCCAAGGGGGCCTTTACGCCCGGCTGCACGCGCTGCAATTTCACGCCGAGACCGATGGCGAGGGTTCAGCATGACGGGTGAAACGGACAGCGGGCGCAGCCTCTTTCAGATCACCGGCACCGACCGCATTTCTTTTCTGCAAGGGCTGGTCAGCAATGACCTTTTGCCTCTGGCCAGGGCGCCGGGCATCCGCTGGGCGGCGCTGCTGACGCCGCAGGGCAAGTATCTGGCCGATTTCTTCGTGGTCCGGCCCGAGGGCGCGGCGGGAGAGGATCACCTGATCCTCGACATCGCCCCGCCGCCGGCCGAGGCGACGGTGCGCCGCCTGACCATTTACCGGCTGCGCGCCGATGTGCAGATCACCCCCCTGCCCCTGTCGGTGACGCGCGGGCTGGAGGCACCGCCCCTCGGCGCCTTTGCCGACCCGCGCCACCCGGCGCTGGGATGGCGGGCCTATGGCGCCGCCGGTGGCCCGCCCGTGATTGACTGGAACGCGATCCGCGTCGCCCATTGCATCCCGGAAAGCGGTATCGAACTGATCCCGAATGAGACCTATCTGCTGGAGGCCGGGTTCGAGCGCCTGCATGGCGTCGATTTCCGCAAGGGCTGTTACGTCGGGCAAGAGGTGACGGCCCGGATGAAACACAAGACCGAATTGCGCAAGGGGCTGATCACCGTCGCCATCGACGGTGCCGCCCCCATCGGCACCCCGATCCTGTCCGAGGGGCGCGAGGCGGGCACGCTCTTCACCCAGTCACAGGGCCATGCCATCGCCTATCTGCGCTTTGACCGGATGGGGGCGATGGAGGCAGGCGAGGCCCGCCTTTTCCCGCCCCCTGCGGTCTAGAGGGGCGGCCTGCAAGGTCATGAATCCCTGACTGGCTGCCGTGGCGCCCGGGCCGCCTTATCGCGGTCTTTGTGCTGACACCAAAGCCGCGAGTCGCCATGCCCCCGCCTCCTGACCTGCCGCAATATAGCGCGGCCAAAGTCCTGCTGATCTGGGCGGCGGCGGCTGTGCCGATGCCTGTTCTGGCCTTTTGGGGGGCGCCGCGTCTTGCACCCCTGACCAATGTGCCGCTGCCTCTGATGATCTGGATCGTGCTGATCGCCGGCATGGCCTGGCAATTCGTGCTGTCGCTGATCCTGCTGGCGCCCGAGGCGGCGGCGGCGCGGCACACCGGATGGGCGCCACGGCTCTGGCTGAGATTGCCGCAGGCCGAGGGGGACTCGCGCCCCTCGGCCCGACCGCTCTGGTGGCTACTGCCGATCATCGCGCTGGGTGTGCTGATCGAGCAGACCGTGCTGGCCGATTGGCTGGCCTGGCCCCTGCGCCATCTGATCCCGGCGCTGGAACAGGTGCCGGCTCCAAGGCTGGAGGAACTGGCCAGCCTTGGGATGGAGGGCAAATGGTGGATCCTCGGCCTTGGCCTTCTGTCCTGCCTGTTCAACTATGCCCTGGGCGAAGAGCTGCTGTTCCGCGGCGTTCTTCTGCCTCGGATGCGCGGCGCCTTTGGCCGCTGGGACTGGTTGGCG
>CALLZQ010000060.1 GCA_937858255.1 uncultured Tabrizicola sp. | reverse complement strand
ATGGATCACCTCATCCCCGGCGGGACGGGCGACCTGCCCCATCCAGTAGCCCGCCGCCACAAAGGCCAGAACCCGCTCGGCCCCGTTCAACCCCGAAGGGCCGGCAATGGCCCAGACCGCCATCGGCAACAGCGCCAGATGCGACAAGGCCAGGCCTGTCAGCAAGGCGTCGCCCGCCGGAAACTCGGCCCCCTCGGGGGCATCGCCTGCGACATAGGGCAGGATCTGGTCGATCAGGATCACCAGAACCCCCATGTACAAGGCTGCGGCCCAGAGCCAGGCCCCCCCCCAGATCAGCCCCGCCCCGGTCAGGGCCACCGGGACCAATGTAGCACAGGCGAAACCCGCCATCGGCAAAGCGCGCCGTGCCGCCCGCTCGGGTGGCGGGGACGCAGAGGCAAGAGTATCACGGGCAGGGGGTTTTCTCTTCATATCAGCCAGTTTAGCATGAATCCCGGGCGGTTCCATGCGTGTCTTGCAAGGCACAACACCGCCGCTGTCGCGGGGGCTGGCAAGGGGATGAGGCATGTTTGATCTGTTGCTGCGCGCGGCGGTGGCGCTGGGGCTGATTGCCACGCTGATCTATGCGCTTGCTTATAGCTGGAATGATGGCCATGGCCCGTTGCGCAGCCTGACCAAGACGCTGGCGCTGCTGCCCTTGGCGCTGTTGTGGCTGGTGACCAGCCTGATCGCGGCCGAGCCGGGCTGGGTGATGGCCGTCGGCCTCTTGCTGGGGGTCTTGGGCGATTACCTGTTGTCGCGACCGGGTGAGCGGGCGTTTCTGGCCGGAATGGCGGCCTTTGGTCTGGGCCATGTGATCTATGCGCTGGCCCTGTTCGGGCGGGCCGAGGCGCTTGGCCTGCCGGAAATGGGCGGCACACAATTCTGGGGGCTGGCCGCACTCTTGGGCCTTGTCGCCTCGACCGAGATCTGGCTTGCCCCCTATACGGGCCGCCTGCGCTGGCCGGTGCGGGCCTATGTGCTGGTGATCGCGTTGCTGGGCGCAGTGGCGGTGGTGCTGCCGCGTAATCCCCGGGCAGAAGAACCGCGGGCCGGCGCTATTCTGTTTTTGGTCTCCGGTCT
>CALLZQ010000059.1 GCA_937858255.1 uncultured Tabrizicola sp. | reverse complement strand
CAAATCAATTGACCGACGCCCGCTTTCGCGTGGTCGAGGCGCTGCGGGGCTATGGCGGTGCGGCGGTGCCCTGGGGCGAACTGGCCGAGGCGGCGGGCTGCGGCGCCTCGGTCATCAAGGGCCTCGTCCGGCTGGGGGTTCTGGCCGAAGAGGATGCGCCCAAAGATACCCCCTATCCGCCGCTGATGCCCTCGGGCCTGCGCCCCTTGGTGGGAGAGCAGATCGCGGCGGGGGATGCGCTGGTCGCGGCGGTGGCGATGGGGGGCTATTCGACCACCTTGCTCAAGGGTGTCACCGGGTCGGGCAAGACCGAGGTTTACCTTGAGGCCGTGGCCGAATGTCTGCGGCAGGGGCGGCAGGCGCTGATCCTCTTGCCCGAGATCGCGCTGACGGCGGATTTTCTGACCCGGGTTGAGGCGCGCTTTGGCGCCCGCCCGGCGGAATGGCATTCCGGTGTGACCATGACCGAACGGCGGCGTCTGTGGCGCATGGTGGCCGAGGGCGGCGCGCAGATGGTCGTTGGCGCCCGCTCGGCCCTGTTTTTGCCGTTCCGCGAACTTGGGCTGATCGTCGTCGATGAGGAACATGACAGTTCCTACAAGCAGGAAGAGGGGGTCCTCTACAACGCCCGCGATATGGCGGTGTTGCGGGGTGCGATCTGCGGTGCGCCGGTGGTGCTGGCCAGTGCGACACCCAGTCTTGAGACATGGGCCAATGTCGAGGCGGGGAAATATGGCCGACTTGATCTTGGCGCGCGGTTTGGCGCGGCCGAAATGCCGGACATGCAGGCGATCGACATGCGCGGCGAGAGCTTGCAGGCAGACCGCTGGATTTCGGCCCGGCTTGCCGCCGAGGTGACGGCGCGGGTAGAGCGGGGGGAACAGTCGCTCTTGTTCCTCAACCGTCGCGGCTATGCGCCGGTGACGCTCTGCCGTGCCTGCGGGCAGCAGGTCGGTTGCGACGATTGTGACGCGCGGATGGTCGAGCATCGGTTCCTCAAGCGGCTGGTCTGCCATCAATGCGGGGCGACGAAACCGGTTCCCACCGCCTGCCCGGCCTGTGGGGTCGAGGGGCGGATGGCCGCCGTCGGCCCGGGGGTCGAGCGGCTGGCCGAAGAGGTGACGGCGCGATTTCCCGGGGCGCGGGGGGCGGTGCTGTCCTCGGATCTGTTCGGCTCGGCCCGGGCGCTGAAAGAGCAGATCGTCGCCATTGCCGAGGGGGCGGCGGATATCGTGATCGGCACGCAAATCGTCGCCAAGGGGCATAACTTCCCGCTCTTGACGCTGGTGGGGGTGATTGACGCCGATCTGGGGCTGCAAGGGTCTGATCTGCGTGCTGCCGAGCGGACCTTTCAGTTGATGCGGCAGGTGGCGGGGCGGGCGGGCCGGGCCGAGGGGAAAAAGGGCGTCGCGCTACTTCAGACCCATCAGCCCGAACATCCGGTGATCCGCGCCATCCTCGGCGGCGATGAAGAGGCGTTCTGGGCCGCCGAGGCGGCCGAGCGGCGGGCGGGCGGGGGTCCGGCCTCAGGGCGGGGGGGGGGGCGTG
>CALLZQ010000058.1 GCA_937858255.1 uncultured Tabrizicola sp. | reverse complement strand
GACGGGGGGGGCAACCCCCCCCGTTTTTCGGGCCGCTCCCCCGCCGCGATTTCCCGCCAATGCCTGACCTGCTGCCGCCGCTCGGGACGGCGGAGGCACTGGCCGCTTTCCTGCGCCATCAGCGCAATGATCTGGAGGCGCCAGCCATCACCCTTGTCCCGACGATCGAGGCGGTGAACGCGGCGCTGGCCGCGCAACCGGGGTGCCTGATGGCGCGGATGTCAGGTTCGGGGGCGACCTGTTTCGGGCTCTTTGCCAATGAGGCTCAGGCGCGCGCCGCCGCGGCGGCCATCAGCCGGGCGCGGCCCGATTGGTGGGCCGTTGCCGCCCGGATGGTCAGTTGATACGGGCGACGACGTAGCCAGCCAGATCGTCCAGCATGGCCCGCAGCGGATGGTCCGGCAGCGCCGTGAGGGCCGCACGGGCGCGGGCCGCCCACGACAGGGCATCTTGCCGCGCGGCCTCCATCGTGCCGTGACGGGCCATGATCGCCATTGCCTGTTCCAGATCGCCCTCAACCTGCTTGCCGCGTTCAATGGTGCGCTGCCAGAAGGCGCGCTCTTCGGCATCTGCCAGCGCCACCGCCTTGATCACCGGCAGCGTCAGCTTGCGCTCGCGGAAGTCGTCGCCGACATTCTTGCCGATCACCGCGCTGGTGCCGCCGTAATCCAGCAGGTCATCAACGATCTGAAAGGCGATCCCCAGCGCATCGCCGTAATCGAACAGCGCGCGGACCTGATCCTCGGGCGCGCCGGCAATCACGCCGCCCACCTCGGTCGCGGCGGAAAAGAGGGCTGCCGTCTTGCCGCGCACCACTTGCAGGTAGATGGCTTCGTCGGTCGCCAGATCCTGCGCAGCGGTCAGTTGCAGCACCTCGCCCTCGGCAATAACCGCCGAGGCATTCGACAGGATAGACAGCACGCGGATGTTGTTCGTCTCGGTCATCAACTGAAAGCTGCGGGCAAAGAGATAGTCGCCCACCAGCACGCTGGGCTTGTTATCCCACAGCAGATTGGCGGTTGGCCGTCCCCGGCGCTGCTGGCTTTCATCCACCACATCGTCATGCAAGAGCGTTGCGGTATGGATGAACTCGACCGTCGCCGCCAGATGGATGTGGAACGGCCCGTCGTACCCGCATAGCCGCGCGGCGGCGAGTGTCAGCATCGGGCGCAGGCGCTTGCCACCCGCCTCGACCAGATGCGCGGTCACTTCCGGGATGCGCGGCGCATGTTCGCTGGCCATGCGGTCGCGGATCAGGCGGTTGACCGCCTCCATATCGCTGGCCAGCCAAGCCCCCAGTCGGTCATGCGGTTTTTGCGTTTCGTCCAAGCTCATGTTTCCCCGCTGGCCCCCACTCGCCTTTTTCTCCGTGGCGACTTACATCTGAAGGCATGAAAGAGTTGATGCGCACCACCGATCCGACCCTGATCGCCTATGCTCAGGCCCTCTTACAGGGCGAGGGTATACCCACCTTTGAATGGGACGTCCACATGAGTGTCCTTGACGGCTCGCTGGGGATTTTGCCGCGCCGCTTGATGGTGCGGGATGGCGATCATTTCATTGCGACTTCGGTTCTGCGGGCCAATGACATCCCGACGGGGCAATGATGGCTGCGCCCGATGAGGTGACGGATGACAAGTTCCTGTGCGGCAAGCTGAATTTGCTGCAACCCCGGCGTGGGTATCGGGCGGCGACGGATCCGGTACTGCTCGCGGCGGCCTGCCCGGCGCGGCCCGGGCAGCGGGTGCTGGATCTGGGCTGCGGCGTGGGGGCTGCGTCGCTTTGCCTTGGCTGGCGGGTACAGGGGCTGGCGCTTTACGGTGTCGAGGTGCAACCGGAATATGCCGCGCTGGCCCGTGAGAATGCCGCCCGAAATGGGATGGAACTGATAGTGGTTGAGGGCAATATTGCCCGGATGCCGCGCGAATTGCGGTTGGAATTCGATCATGTCATCGCCAACCCGCCGTATTACGGGGCTGGCACTGCCTCTCCCGATACCGGGCGGGCGACGGCGATGCAGGCGGACCTGCCCTTGGCCGATTGGGTGCGTGCCGGTGGGCGCCGGCTGGCGCCGGGGGGCTGGCTGACGCTGATCTGTGGTGCCGATGGCCTGCCCGATGTGCTGTCGGGGATGGAGGACAAGCTGGGCTCGGTTGCCGTCCTGCGGCGGCAACCGCGCCCCGGGCGGGCGGCGCTGCGGGGTCTGGGGCAGGCGCGCAAGGGGGGGCGGGCGCCGTTTCGCCCGCTGGCGCCGCTGATCCTGCATCCGGG
>CALLZQ010000057.1 GCA_937858255.1 uncultured Tabrizicola sp. | reverse complement strand
CGGCCAGAAGCCAGCCCACCGGCGCAATCGGAAGCGCCGCGGACAGGCCGGCAGCCACCCCCCTTCCCCGCAGCCAAAGCCCGCCGACCGGGTCAAGCGTCAGCCGGTTGACAGGAGGGCGAACCATCCCGCCGCCATCGAGCGCCTTGGCGATATCCCGCGCCTCGGGCGGCAGAACGGCTTGACGATCCGCAACAGCGGCACGCACCGCCCCCATCCGCGCCGCAAAGCGCCACGCAATACGGAACCGGTCCCCGGGATCCTTGCCAAGGGGCAAGGTCCGGGGCAGCACAACCAGCGCAAGCCCGGCATCCGCGTGACGCGGCACGAGCACTGCACCGGGCAAGACGGACAGCGCAACGGCCAGGACCGGGACAAGCAGGCCCGCCAGAATGGCAAGCCCCGGAAATGCAAGAGAAAAAATTGCAGCAAGGCCAAAGGCAAAGGCCAGCGCCCCAAGCTGCCCTGCCGGGAAAAACCCCCGGGCCGCCCGGGAAAGACCGCGCACCGCATGATCAAAACCGATCGCCTCGGCGCGGTAGCGCCGCAGCGTCATGCCAAGCGTCAAAGCCGTCCACAAGGCCAGCACCAGTGCCGGAACGCTGAAGACAAGGCAAAGCACAAAGAACCAGTCCGGGGCAGCGCGTGGGCTGAATACCGCAAAAACGGCTACCGGCCCCGCGATCAGTGCGTAATGGCCGGGACTGCGGAACAGCCGCGCCGGGAATGACGAAAGCAACTTAGAAGACAAGTGGGCAGCAAAGAACCCGATCCGCGGTTTCCGCGGAGCCGATTGGAAATCCTTCAACATTCGCGGGCACCGAGCCTTATTGGACGGGCCATGGTAAATTCTGAGATGCCTTTCATTCCATCGCCTCAGGTCATGAAATTAAACCTCACGATCGTTTCCCATGATCTGCCTCCTGATTACCTCATAGTGCCTAAGTCGCCCAATAGCCAGGCACTTACCCCCGCAACTCCCGCAGCACGGCCCGCAGACTGGACAGGCCTGCCTCCAGCCCCTCGATGATCTCCTCCGCCAGGTCGTCCGGCTCGGGCAGGTTATCCAGATCGGTCAGGCTCTTGTCCTTCAGCCAGAACAGATCGAGGCTTGCCTTGTCCCGGGCCAGCAGCTCATCGCGGGAAAACGCGCGCCACCGCCCCTCGGGCGAGGCCTCTGACCAGGTGGGTACACGTTCGTACCGGTTCGCGGGGTTGTAGAGGCGGACGAACTCGGCCAGGTCGTCGTACCGCAAAGGCTTCTTCTTCAGGGTATGATGCACGTTGGTCCGGTAATCATAGTACCAGACCTCGCGCGTCTGCGGGTCCCTGGACGCAGGGCGGTTGTCGAAGAAGATCACGTTCGCCTTGACCCCCTGCGCATAGAATATCCCGGTCGGCAGGCGCAGGATCGTATGCAGGTCGCAGGTCTGAAGCAGCTTGCGCCGGATGATCTCGCCTGCGCCGCCCTCGAACAGCACGTTGTCGGGCACCACCACCGCGGCGCGGCCCGTGGTCTTCAGCATCGTGCGGATGTGCTGGACGAAGTTCAGCTGCTTGTTCGAGG
>CALLZQ010000056.1 GCA_937858255.1 uncultured Tabrizicola sp. | reverse complement strand
TGAGGCGGCAATCATAATCTTTGGTTTACGGGAAAGCACCTAAACAATGCTGCAACTTATTGATAATCCACCACCATGGCCGAATGGCGCGCGTTGCGCGGTATGTATTGCTTTCGATTTCGACGCAGAAAGCCTTTTGCATCTCAATTATCCGCAAGATTCGTTGCGCCGCGTCTCGCTGAGCTCAACCTTGCGATATGGTGCGACCGTCGCGGTGCCGCGGATCGTTTCGATCATGCAGCATTTCGATATTCGCCAGACCTTCTTTACCCCAGGCTGGTGCATCGAAGCCTACCCCGATGCCGTGAGACGGATCCTTGAGGCTGGCCACGAAATTGCTCACCATGGCTATCTGCATGAACGGGTGAATCAGTTTTCGAAAGAAGATGAACGCAGCATCCTGTTGCGAGGCATGGAGGCTATCGACAAACTTACAGGAAGCCCTCCCGTTGGGTATCGTTGCCCGTCAGGGGCGTTTTCCGAACATACGCTGGATCTGCTGCTTGAAAACGGTTTCCGCTACGATTCTTCGCTAGGCGGCTATGATATCCCATATCTTCTACGTGGCGCGGGAACACGCAGACTCATCGAATTGCCCTATGACCACTCTTCGGATGACTGGCCGCAATATGTGCATCTGGAAGAAGCCGGGCTGACGATGCCCATTCAATCCCCCGCGCGGGCAATGGAAGTGTTTCAAGCCGATTTTGATGCCGCCTGGCAGTATGGCGGTTTCTGGACAGCGGTTTGGCACCCGTTTGTTTCGGGCAGGCCGGCACGTGCCGAGGCCATAGTTGGTCTGATCAAGCATATGAAAGAAAAGGGGAATGTGTGGTTCGCGCCTCTTTATGAAATCGCAGAGCATATTGAAGGCCTTGTCTCTCGTGGGGAGTGGGTTCCCCCAATTGAAAGCATCCCATCTTGGCCAAAGATGCCGTTTCAGATTGCGCATCCAAGCCGGTAGCCACGGGTTTTATCGAAAAGTGGCTGCGTTCTGTCAGTCGCCGGGATCGCACGCAACCGGGATAATCTTGAACATAACCGCTCTCTTTTGCGAAAGCCAAGAGGCGACTCCGGCCCATAATGCAATCGGGGCGGATATATCCAAGGGCGCGAACACCCGGAGTGGTCAGTTTGAAACCACTCCGGGCATTGGAGGCCTTTGATCAAACTCCGATCGGCATATGCTCGGGCGCGCGGTTAATGGCGCGGGGAGCGGTGATTTCCTTCCATTTCGACAGCGCGGCATTCTGGGCCGGGAAAGGTTTGCGCCGGATCAGTTTGCCGCGACCGGGCTGCGGCTGCGAGTTCTGGCCATCGGCCCAGACCACCTCGCCGCGTGACAGCGTATAGCGTGGCAGGCCGCGTACCGCAAAACCCTCGAACACGTTGTAATCTATGATAGACTTCTGGTTGGCGGCAGAGATCGTCTTGGACAGCTTTGGATCCCAAACCACCAGATCGGCATCCGATCCGGGCAAGATCGCCCCCTTTTGCGGGTAGATGTTCAGGATCTGGGCGATGTTGGTTGAGGTCACCGCGACAAATTCGTTCGGGGTCAGGCGGCCCGTCTCGACCCCCTTGGTCCAAAGCATCGAGAGCCGGTCCTCGACACCACCAGTGCCGTTTGGGATCTTGGTGAAATTGCCGAAACCGGAACGCTTTTGCTCGGTGGTAAAGGCGCAATGGTCGGTGGCGACCACTTGTAACGACCCAGCCGCAAGCCCCGCCCAAAGACTGTCCTGATGGCTTTTGTCCCGGAAGGGCGGCGACATCACACGCTGTGCCGCATAGTCCCAATTCTGGTTGAAATACTCGCGTTCATCAAGCGTCAGGTGCTGGACCAGCGGCTCGCCATAGACGCGCATACCCTTTTGGCGGGCCCGGCGGATCGCCTCATGCGCCTGTTCGCTGGACGCATGGACGATATAAACAGGAACACCGGCGGCGTCGGCGATCATGATGGCGCGGTTGGTCGCCTCTCCTTCAACCTCTGGGGGCCGCGAGTAGGCGTGGCCCTCAGGACCGGTCGTGCCTTCCGCCATAAGTTTTTGTTGCAACGCCGCAATGATATCGCCGTTCTCGGCATGAACAAGCGGCAGCGCCCCCAGCGCGGCACAGCGCTGGAACGATGCGAACATCTCGTCATCATTCACCATCAGCGCACCTTTGTAGGCCATGAAATGCTTGAAAGTGTTGATGCCAAGATCGACTATTTTGGCCATTTCATCGAAATGTGTTTGCGACCAGCCGGTGATGCACATGTGGTAGGAATAGTCGCAAGATGTCTTTGATGCGGCGCGGCCTTCCCATTCTGCAAGTGCCGCCAACATTCCGGCCTCGCGCGGAATGACGAAATCAAGCACGGTTGTGGTGCCGCCGGAAACCGCCGCAAAAGAGCC
>CALLZQ010000055.1 GCA_937858255.1 uncultured Tabrizicola sp. | reverse complement strand
CCGACGGGTGCGCCGCGGCCGCCCTTCAGGAAATCAAGGTCGGCCCCCGTATCGGCCCCCTCCACATGGGCTTGATGCAGCAACCCATAGCCCGAGTCGGGCCGGATATGCGAAGGGGACCATGCCACCAGACGTGCAGCCAGTTCTTCATCCGAAATATCGAGGTGCAGTCGGCGCCCCGGCACGTCCAGCTCGATCATGTCGCCGGTCCGCACCACGGCCAGAGGGCCGCCCGCCGCCGCCTCGGGCGAGGTATGCAGGCACACCGTGCCGTAGGCCGTGCCCGACATGCGCGCGTCCGAGATGCGGACCATATCCGTGATGCCTTTGCGCAGCACTTTCGGCGGCAGGCCCATGTTGCCGACCTCGGGCATGCCGGGATAGCCCTTGGGCCCGCAATTCTTCAGCACCATCACGCAGGTCTCGTCAATGTCGAGCGCCTCGTCATTGATCCGTGCCTTGTAGTCGTCGATATCCTCGAACACCACGGCGCGGCCGCGATGCACCATCAGATGCGGCGAGGCGGCCGAGGGCTTGAGAACCGCCCCCTTGGGCGCCAGATTGCCCTTCAGCACCACGATCCCGCCCGAGGGGGTCAGCGCCCGCTCGACCGGCAAGATTACATCCTCATTGTGATTGCGGGCATCCTTGACCTGTTCCCAGGCGGTCTGGCCAGAAACGGTCAGCGCCTCGCGGTTCAACAGACCCGCCTCGCCCAACCTTTTGATCACCACGGGCAGGCCGCCGGCATAAAAGAACTCTTCCATCAGATATTTGCCCGAGGGCAGCAGATTGACGATGGTTGGCACATCACGGCCAAGCCGGTCCCAGTCGTCCAGCGTCAGATCAATGCCCACCCGCCCGGCAATGGCCAAGAGGTGAATCACCGCATTGGTCGAGCCACCAATCGCCGCATTGGTTCGGATGGCATTTTCAAACGCCTCACGGGTCAGGATATGCGAGGGCCGCAGATCGTCCTTGACCATCTGAACGATACGCCGCCCGGTCAATTGCGCCATCATCCGGCGGCGACTGTCGACCGCCGGGATGGCCGCGTTGCCCGACAGGGCCATGCCAAGCGCCTCGGCCATAGAGGCCATGGTGCTGGCGGTACCCATGGTGTTGCAACTGCCTGCGCTGCGCGACATGCCGGCCTCGGCCTCGGCAAATTCCGCAGGGGTCATTTCACCGGCTTTGACGGCTTCGGAGAACTTCCACAGATGCGTCCCGGAACCGACGCGCTCGTTGCGGTAGTAGCCGTTGAGCATCGGCCCGCCGGTGACGATGATAGAGGGCAGATCGGTCGAGGCCGCCGCCATCAGCAGGCTGGGGGTGGTCTTGTCGCAGCCCACCAGCAGCACGCAGCCATCCATTGGCTGGCCGCGCATCTGCTCCTCAACCGCCATGGCGGCAAGGTTGCGGAACATCATTGCCGTCGGGCGGAACGCGCTTTCGCTGACGGAAAACACCGGAACCTCGACCGGAAAGCCGCCCGCCTCATATATTCCGTTCTTCACCCGCTGGGCGAGATCATTGAGATGGGCATTGCAAGGCGTCAGTTCCGACCAGGTATTCAGGATGCCGATCACAGGGCGCCCGTCGAACATATCCATGGGGAAACCTTGGTTGCGCATCCAGCCACGGTGATAAATCTGGTCGCGGCCGGTGCCGCCGAACCACTCTTGCGAACGGAGTTTGCGGGGCCAGGGGGCAGGGGTGAAGGTCATTTTTTCCTCACAGGGGGCGGATGTTCTGGATGCCACTGTCGGCGGCAAAGTCCAGACGGTTGATCAGGGGCTGCCCAAAGTCCGGGCACGAAATCTCAAAGCGGTCGCCGGCGCGGGTCTCGATGCCATCCGCGACTGACAGGGTGGCGGTGCCGAACATATGCACATGCAGATCGCCGGGCTGACGGAACAGCGGATATTTGAAGTGGTGATGTTCCAGATTGGCGAGGCTGTGGGACATGTTGGCCTCGCCCGTCAGAAAGGGTTTTTCCCAGATCACCCGACCATCGCGCCAGATGCGGCTGGTGCCGCGAATATCCTGTGGCGCCGGGCCAAGGCGCAATTCCGGGCCGAAGCTGGCCACCCGCAGTTTGGAATGCGCGAGCCACAGGTAATTCACCCGCTCGGTCACATGGTCGGAAAACTCGTTGCCAAGGGCGAAACCGACGCGGCAGGGCGTGCCATCGGGGGCGATCAGATAGATGCCGGCAAGTTCCGGCTCTTCACCGGCGTCGCCGGCGAAACCGGGCGCGACCAGCGGTTGACCCGGGGCCACGGCGCTATGGCCATTGCCCTTGTAAAACCATTCAGGTTGCGCGCCGACATGGCCCTGTGCGGGGCGCCCGCCCTCTAGCCCCATGCGGAACATTTTCATCGAGTCGGTCAGGTTCTCCCCCTCGGCCAGCTTGGCATGCATCGCATCGCGGGCCGAAGCGCTGCCCAGATGGGTCAACCCGGTGCCGGTCAGATGCAGATGCGCCGGGTCGGGATGATGGATGGGCAGGGCCAGCCGCCCCTCGGCGGCAAGGGCGGGCAGGTCCAGGGCCTCGCCC
>CALLZQ010000054.1 GCA_937858255.1 uncultured Tabrizicola sp. | reverse complement strand
AATAACGCCTGAGTGGTGGTTCCATCCGGGCGGTGCCGGCGGCGCAGGCGGGGCAGGCGGGCCTCGTCATAGGGGTGGCCATCGGCATCCTGCACCCAGAACACCGCTGTCGCGTAGCCATCCTTTGAGGTGTAGGTGCGGGCATCGACGATATTGGCGCCGACCAGCGCCAAGGCACCGGCAAGGCGGGAAAAGATGCCGGGGTGATCGGCCAGCACGAAGGCCGCGCGGGTGGCGTCACGATCCGGTTCAGGCCGCAGGTCGATGCGGATCTCATGATCCCCCAGCCCGCGGAGGAGGCGGGCAAAGGTGGCCTGCGTTTCGGTGGTCAACCCCTGCCAATAGGGGGGGTAATGGCGGGCAATCTCGGCTCTCAGTTCGGCAGGCGTCCAGTCTGTCAGCGCCTCGCGCAGCGCCTTTTTCGCCTCATTCTCGCGCTTGTCGCGGGTGAGGTTTTCCAGCCCGCTCTCCAGCGCCTCGGCGGTCAGCGCATAGAGGCGGCGCAAGAGCATGGCCTTCCAGTTGTTCCAGGTGCCGGGGCCGACGCCGCGAATATCGCAGACGGTCAGCACGGTCAAAAGGTCCAGCCGCTTGCGCGTCTTCACCGCCTTGGCAAAGTCGCGCACCGTGCGGGGGTCGCCGATGTCACGCTTTTGCGCCATGTCGGACATCAACAGGTGATAGCGCACCAGCCATTCGACCGTCTCGCTTTCCTCGGCGGTCAGGCCAAGGCGCGGGGCGATGCGGCGGGCCATTTGTGCGCCAAGGATCGAGTGATCCTCGGGCCGGCCCTTGCCGATGTCATGCAGAAGCGTGGCCAGATACAGCACCTTGCGGTTCACCCCGCCTTGCAGGATGCCGCTGGCGACGGGCAGTTCCTCGACCAGTTCCCCCCGTTCGATCTGGGCCAGGATCGAGACACATTGGATGATATGCTCATCCACCGTGTAATGGTGATAGACGTTGAACTGCATCATCGCCACGATCGCCTCGAAATCGGGGATGAAGGCGCCCAGCACGCCCAGTTCGTTCATCCGCCGCAGCGCCCGTTCCGGGTTGCCGTGTTTCAGCAGCAGGTCGAGGAAAATGCGCACCGCCTCGGCATCTTCGCGCATGTCGTCGTCGATCAGCGCGAGGTTGGCCGTGACCAGCCGCATGACGTTCGGATGCAAAAGATAGCCGGTGCGCAGCCCTTCTTCAAAGACGCGCAACAGGTTCAGCTTGTCCTTGAGAAAGCCCTTGGGATCGGCCACGTCCAGCCGGCCTTGCACCACCTTGAAGCCCGCCTTGACACGCTTCTTGCGTTTGAAGATGCCAAAGAGGCTGGCCTCTGGTTTGGCGTGCCTTGCCTCAAGCTCGGTCAGGAAGATGCGGGTCAATTCGCCGACGCGGGTCGCATGGCGGAAATAATCCTGCATGAAGATCTCGACCGCGCGCCGTCCGCCGGCATCGAGATAACCCATCCGCGCCGCCACCTCGACTTGCAGATCAAAGGTAAGCTGATCCATCGCGCGCCCGGCGATGTAATGCAGATGGCACCGCACCGCCCAGAGGAAATCCTCGGCCCGGCGAAAGGTTTCGTATTCCTCGGGCCGGAACAGGCCCACCTGAACCAACTCGCGCGCGGCAGCCACGCGGTGCAGGTATTTGCCGATCCAGTAGAGCGTCTGGAGGTCGCGCAGCCCCCCCTTGCCCTCTTTCACATTGGGTTCCAGCAGATAGCGCTGACCGCCCTGTCGCTTGTGCCGCTCGCCCCGTTCGGCCAGCTTGGCCTCGATGAATTCGGGGCCGGTGTTGCGAAAGAGATCCGACCACAGCTTGTCCGCCAGTTCCTGCGCCAAGGGCTGATGGCCGGTGATATAGCGATGTTCCAGCAGGGCGGTGCGGATGGTGAT
>CALLZQ010000053.1 GCA_937858255.1 uncultured Tabrizicola sp. | reverse complement strand
ATAGAAAATCTTGCCCGCCCCCCGCTTGTAGGTCAGGCCCGAGCGAAACGCCTCGCCCCCCTGAAACCACGACAGGAACACCGTCTCCATCGGATCGGGCACGCCAAAGGGCTCGCCATACATCTCTTCGGTTTCCAGCTCGAAATGGTCGGGCAACCCTGCGGCGATGGGGTGGTTGCGGCTGGTCAGCCAGAGCCTTTCCCGCTCACCCGCCTCACGCCATGTCAGGTTGCAGGGCGTGCCCATCAACCGTTTGAAGGGTTTGGAAAAATGCGCCGAATGCAGAAAGATCGCCCCCCTGCCGGACCAGACCGCACCGCAGACCCGCTGTCCCACCGCCTCCGAGACCCCGCCATGGGCCGCATGGCCCCACCAGATCAGCACATCGGTCTCGGCCAGCCGCGCCTCGGTCAGCCCGTGTTCAGGCTCTTGCAGCGTCGCGGTTGTCGCGCGGATCCCCTCATCCCGGTTCAGCGCGCCGGCAATCGCCTGATGCATGCCATCGGGATAAATCCCGGCCACCACCGGATTGACCCTTTCATGCACATTCTCGCCCCAGACTGTTACACGAATGGCCATTGGCACCCCCTCGCTTGCGCTAACACCGGCAGGCTAACCACAGCCAAAGCGCTTTGAGAAGCGGAAAAACAAAAAACGCGCGGGGAAAGGCCCCCGCGCGTTTCCTGGTTTTAATACACGGCCCTAGCTCAGCAGCGCCGGCACAATGGTCACGATCCACGGCGCGAAGTAGAGCAGCAGCAAGGTCGCCACCTGGATCAGCACGAAAGGAATGATCCCGGTGTAGATATGCCGCGTCGTCACCTCGGGCGGCGCCACCCCGCGCAGATAGAACAGCGCAAAGCCAAAGGGCGGCGTCAGGAAGCTGGTTTGCAGGTTCACCGTGATCATGATCGTCACCCAGCTTGGATCAAAGGTGCCGCCATAGATCACCGGCCCGACAATCGGCACAACGATGTAGATGATCTCGAGGAAGTCCAGCACAAAGCCCAGGATGAACAGCACCACCATGACGATCAGGAAGGCGGTCAGTTCATTGTCAAAGCTGCGCAGGAAGCTCTGGATATAATGCTCACCGCCAAAGCTGATCAGCACGAGGTTCAGGATCTGCGAGCCGATCAGGATGCCGAACACCATCGAGGTGATCTTGGCGGTTTCCCGCACGACCGAGGTCAGCACCGCCGTCCGCCACAACACCCAGCAACCATAAAGGATGCCGAACATGGTAAAGCTGTAGGCCGCCATCGTCACCCAGAAGGCCACGACCTGCTCGGGCAGCGTGACGCCAACCCCGATCCGCAGATCGAAATTGGTGCCGACCAGCAGCATGACCACGATGGAAAAGGCGGTCATCAGGATGATCCGGCCGGATTTGTGCTGATCCTGCAACTTGCGATAAGCGGCCAGCAGGATCGCCCCGCCCGCCCCCAGCGCTGCCGCCGGCGTCGGGTTGGTGATGCCACCAAGGATCGAACCCAGCACGGCCACCACCAGAACCAGCGGCGGGAACACCACCCGCAGCAGGTCGTTCTGGGCCAGCATCGGCATCGCCTTCCAGCAGCCATAAAGCGCGATGATCAGCGGGATGGCGATGATCAGGACCGTCACACCCGGCGTCGTCACCGGCGAGATCAGCAGCGCATCGGCGGCCAACCCCAAGGCAACCCCACCCAGACCGATCCACAGCGGGCGGTGATCCGACATCGGCGCAATGCCGCGCGCGGTGGTCAGGACCAGCGCCAAGAGCATGAAGAGGATGGCGATACCGGTGCCAATGGGGGCGCGGGTCGCAATCTTCTCGGCGCGGGCCGCCGCAATCTCTTCGGGCGTCAGCGCCTGCGAGGTGGCAACGCCGCCAGCGGCATTGATCGCCTCTT
>CALLZQ010000052.1 GCA_937858255.1 uncultured Tabrizicola sp. | reverse complement strand
GATCGCTGGCCTGGGCAACAGCCGTACCATGGGACTGATTCAGCATGCGCTGGCGCCGCTGTTGTCCGTGCCGCATGCGGCGGCAGCGCTGGGGCTGGCCTTTCTGATCGCCCCCTCGGGCTGGCTGGCGCGGCTGATCTCACCCTGGCCAAGCGGCTGGGAGGTGCCGCCCGACCTGTTGATCCTGAACGATCCGGGGGGCTGGGCGCTGATCCTGGGACTGGTAGCCAAGGAAGTGCCCTTTCTGCTTTTGATGTCTCTGGCGGCCCTGCCACAGACCGATGCCGCGCGACGCAGCCTTCAGGCACAAAGCCTGGGGGCCGGGCGGGTGGCGGGCTTTCTGATCGCGGTCTTGCCCGCGCTTTACACCCAATTGCGGCTGCCGGTTTATGCGGTGCTGGCCTATGCCGCCACGGCGGTCGAGATGGCCCTGATCCTTGGCCCCACGCGGCCACCGACGCTGGCGGTGCAGATCGTGACCTGGATGGCCGACCCTTCGCTGGCGCAACGTCCGGCGGCGGCGGCGGCGGCCTTGATCCTGTCTCTGGCGGTGCTGGCGCTGATTGCGTTCTGGGCTGGGGCCGAGCGGCTGGCCGCGCGGGCGCTGCGGGCGCTTGCCTTTGCCGGCTGGCGCGGTACCGCGCTGGACGGGCCGGTCCGGCTGGTGGCGCTGGTTGCCGGACCGGGATTTGGGCTGATGATGACTCTGGGCCTTGCCGGGCTGGCGCTGTGGTCCTTTGCCGGGCTTTGGCCTTTTCCGCTGGCCTTGCCAGAGAGCCTCGGCCTGCGGACATGGGCGCAGGCCCTGCCGGATTTGCTGGCAGGATCGGCGATGACCCTTGCGCTGGCGCTGGCCTCGACCGGCGCGGCGCTGGTATTGGTGCTGGCCTGCCTTGAGGCCGAGGCCCGCCATGGCCTGCACCCCGGGCCGCTGGCGCTGTGGCTGCTGTATCTGCCGCTGATCGTGCCGCAGATCGCCTTTCTGCCTGGCCTGCAACGGCTGGCGCTGGGGATGGGCCTGCCCGAAGGGCCGGTCGCGGTGGCGCTGTCGCATCTGACCTTTGTGCTGCCTTATGTTTTTCTGTCGCTGGCCCAGCCCTATCGCGCCTGGGATGCGCGGATCGGGCTGACGGCGCAAAGCCTGGGCGCCTCGCCGGCGCGGGTTTTCTGGCGGCTTCGCCTGCCGATGCTGCTGGCCCCGGTCCTGACGGCGACGGCGGTCGGGCTGGCGGTGTCGATCGGCCAGTATCTGCCGTCGCTCTTGATCGGTGGCGGGCGGGTCGAGACCGTGACCACCGAGGCGGTCGCCCTGTCCTCGGGCGGCAATCGCCGGCTGATCGGCGCCTATGGGCTGATGCAGATGGTGCTGCCGATGCTGGGTTTTGCCCTGGCACTGGCGCTGCCCGCCCGGGTCTGCCGCAGCCGCCGTGCCTTGCAGAGGCGGGTATGACGGCGGCGCTGCATATCGAGGGGCTGCGTGTCAGCCATCGGGGCGCCGTTGTCGCGGCGCTGGATGCCCGCGTAGAGCCGGGCGAGGTGCTGACAGTCATGGGCCCCTCGGGTTCGGGAAAATCGACCTTGCTGGGCGCGATCCTCGGCAGTGCCGCACCTGACTTCAGCGTGACGGGCCGTATCCTGCTGGGCGCGCGCGATGTCTCTGACCTGGCGCCGCATCGCCGGCGGATCGGCCTTTTGTTTCAGGACCATATCCTGTTCCCGCATCTGTCGGTGGCCGAAAATCTGGCCTTTGCCCTGCCACCCGACTGGCGCGGGCGCGCGGTGCGCGAGGCGCAGGTTCAGGCCGCGCTGGAGCAGGCGGGGTTGCCCGGCTTTGGCCCGCGCGACCCTGACACCCTGTCCGGGGGCGAGCGGGCGAGGGTTGCGCTGATGCGCGCTCTGCTGGCAAATCCCTGTGCTTTGCTGCTGGACGAGCCGTTTTCCCGCCTCGACAGCGCCCTGCGCGACCAGATCCGCGGCTTTGTGCTGACCACCCTCCGGGCGCGGTCCATTCCGGCGATTCTGGTCACACATGATGTCGAGGATGCCCGCGCCGCTGCGGGCCGCATCGTCAACGCTCAGGGTGAATCCCTGCCGCCGGCCTGAACCTCGCCCCCCTGCCGGGGCGGTTCAGCGGGCCAGCCGCAACTCGGCACGCAGCCCGCCCAGTTCGGCGCTTTGCCCCAGAATCAGGCTGCCGCCATGGCTGCGGGCAATATCGGCGGCAATCGCCAGACCAAGCCCCACGCCCTTGGCATGATCACGGTTGCGCGCATCGTCCAGCCGGGCAAAGGGGGCCAGCGCCGCCTCACGCCGCTCTGCCGGAATGCCCGGACCATCGTCCTCGACCGAAAACAACACCTGCCGCTCAGAGATCTGCACCGTAACCCGGACGGATTTGCCATGGCGCAGCCCGTTGCCCACCAGATTCTCCAGCGCCCGCGCCACCGCCTGTGGGCGCAGCCGGGTCAAACCGCCCTGCCCCGCGCTGCTGTCCTCCAGCACCACATGACCGCCCCCCCGGCCGGCATTCTCGACCACCCGGGCAGCGATGGCCACGGGGTCAGCGGCCTCCAGCTCTTCTGTCGCATCGCCCCGGGCAAAGGAGAGGAACTCATCCACCATCCCCTCCATCTCGGCAACATCGCGCAAAAGCTCTTCCACCTCGTCATCCTCGGGCAGCATCGACAGCCCCAGCTTGAGCCGGGTCAACGGCGTGCGCAGATCGTGGCTGATCCCCGAGAGCATCATGGTCCGGGTCTCGATAGCCCGCTCGATCCGGGCCCGCATGTCGAGAAAGGCCGCCCCCGCCGCCCGCACCTCATTCGCGCCGCGCGGTTTGTAGCGCACCACCTGCCCCTTACCGAAGGCCTCTGCCGCCGTCGCCAGCCGCGCGATAGGACGCAACTGATTGCGCAGGAAAGCATAGGCAATCAACGTCATCAGCACCGAGGCCAGCGCCATGATCACGAAAAGCTGGTGCGGATTCGAGGCCGACAACCGCGCCCGGTCAATACCCAGCCGCAGCGGCCCCACCCCGGTATCAAGCGCCAGCCAGACCGTCCCCCGTTCGCTGACCAGATCGACCGAGATCACGCCGGAAAGACCCGCCCGCAGATTGTCGATCACCGCCCCGCCGGTCAGATCGTACCAGACCGCCGCATCGGTCGTGGCAATCGCACCCGTCTGGGTCCCCGTCTGCGCCGCCACCTCCATGTCAAAGGCCCGCGCCACCTTTTCCGCCGCCACCAGCGCGGCCTGCCGCTCGCCTGCCCCGGCGATCACCTGACGGATCAGTTCGACCTCCTGAATGACGCCGCGCGACAATTGCCGCGTCACCCCCTCAAAATGCCGCTGGATGAAGGCGATGGACACGATCAACTGGATGGCGACGATGGGCAGGATAAGAATCAGCGCGGCCCGGCCGTAAAGGCTTCGCGGCAGGAAAGATTTCAAAGCGGGGCGCATGGGTCAAACCTAGCGCCGCACCCGCAGGAAGGAAAGCGCGGCATGAAGGCCGGAGCCGTCGAGACGCTGGAGCCAGGCATCCGCCGGATCCTCGCCCCCAACCCTTCGCCGATGACCGGGCCGGGCACCAACAGCTATCTGATCGGCGCGGGCGGCGGGCTGCTGCTGGTCGATCCCGGGCCCGAGGATGCCAGCCATCGTGATGCCCTCCTCGCCGCGCTGATGCCGGGTGAGCATATCGCCGCCATCGTGGTGACGCATGCCCATCTCGATCATTCTGGCGGCGTGGCAGAAATGCGGCGCCTGACCGGCGCCCCGGTTCTGGCCTTTGGCGCGGCGGGCGAGGCACGCAGCCCGCTGATGCAACACCTGGTCCAAGCCGGTCTGACCGGCGGCGGCGAGGGTATCGACACCGGGTTTCGTCCTGATCGTCGGCTGCGGGATGGCGAGTTCCTGAACGGTCCTTGGGGTGAGGTCGAGATCCTGCACTGCCCCGGGCATATGGCCGAGCATCTGTGTCTGGGATTCGGCGGCGTCCTCTTCTCCGGCGATCACGCTATGGGCTGGTCAACCAGCCTGGTCTCGCCCCCCGATGGCGATATGGGGGCCTTCATGGCCTCGCTGAAGCGTCTGATGGCACGAGAGTGGCGCCTGATGTTGCCGGCACATGGCCAGGCCGTTCGCCCGGTCCTGGCGCGGCTCGAAGAACTGTATCGGCACCGCCAGATGCGCGAGGCCCAGATCTGCGCCGCCCTCGCCGAAGGTCCGGCCACCGCCGCCGAGCTTGCCCGCCGCCTCTATACCGACACACCCGAGGCGCTGCTGCCCGCCGCAACCCGAAACATCCTCGCCCATCTCATTGATCTTCTGGAAAGAAACCAGATCCACACCCCATTACCGGTCACTGCCGGCAGCCCTTTTCAAAGAAGTTGAACCTACATCCGCTTTTTCCACCCACCCCCCCTTTACGCCCCCGATTCCACTTGCTATACGGCCCGCGTGTTCCGGCGTAGCTCAGCGGTAGAGCAGTTGACTGTTAATCAATTGGTCGT
>CALLZQ010000051.1 GCA_937858255.1 uncultured Tabrizicola sp. | reverse complement strand
CGGGCGCGGCGGTCGCCATCGTGGCAACGGCCCCCTTTTCCCCCGGCGCCCCGCCCAGCGGCTCGACCGAGAGGCTGCCCGCCTCATCAACCACCACGTTGCGAAAGGGCGGCAGGACAATGGGTTGCAACGCTGTGTCCAGCATCGCATCCCCTGCGCCGTTCACCAGCCGCCCGTCGGGTTCGACACGCAGATCGCCCCGACGCGACAACGCCGGCGCCCCGCCCGTGGCAGGTTGAACATAAAAGAACCCCTTATCGGCAATCGCCAGATCAAGCTGCTGGCCCGTCTGGTTCAACTGCCCCGCCTCACGCGAGAAGCCGTGCTGGCCGGTCTCTAGCTGCATGGCGCGGCTAGAGAGGGCCTGATCGCTGACAACGAAAAAGGCGCGGCCTTCGTTCGACAGGTCGCGCCGAAAGCCCGGCACGTTCATATTGGCAAGGTTGCTGGCCGACACCGTGCGCTGATCGCGCAGGTTGGAAATCGAATTCAGCGCCGTATGAACGAGCCGGTCCATCCTCTACCCCCGTCAGGTCCGCATGTTGATGATGGTCTGCGACAGCGAGGTCGAGGTCTCCATCGCCTTGGCCGATGCCTGATAGTTCCGCTGCGAGGTGATCAGATTGACCAGCTCTTGCGTCAGATCGACATTCGCCCGTTCAAGCGCGCCTGACCGCAGATAGGCAAAGCCAGTCTCGCCCGGGGAACCGAGGATCGGTTCGCCCGAGATCGCCGTGGCCGACAGTGCCGTCGCCCCCATTTGCCGCAACCCTTGGGGATTGGCGAAGTTCGCCAGGAAGACCTTACCCATGGCGACCGTTTCACCATCGGAATAGCTGGCATAGACCGTACCCGCCGTGTTGATTTCCAACCCGGTCAGCGCGGCCTCTGTCCTGCCGTTATGCGCGGCGCTGACAACCTGAAAACCGCGATCCAGCACCTTGGCCTCGCCCAGCGAGACCGACAGCGAGCCGCCGATCATCTGATAGGTCGCATTGCCGCCGGATTGATAAAGGCCGTTACCATCGAAGACCAGTTCGGGTGAGCCGCCCGAGGGTGGCACCTCGACACCGTCCACCACCAGATGACTGACCCAGGTCGAGCCGGGATCGGTCGCGTCGGGACCATCGGTCTTGACGAAATAGAGTGCCGCAGGCACCGGGTTACCGATCTCGTTAAAGATCGAGACGGGCGTGACATGGGCATAGCTGGTCGGATCGTCGGGCGAAAAGGCAATGCCCGGCGGCACGGCTGCCTGCTGGCCCAACAGCGCATCCTCTGCCGGCAGGTTCACCGCGACAGACAGTTCGGTTGTCATCGTGGCCGCGCCCTTGGTCGGCGGGACGCGCATCGGCTCACCCAAGGCGGGGGTGCGTGACAGCACCGAGCCGTCCTGCGCCACCGGCCAGCCCAGCAGCGCGGACCCGGCGGAATTCACGATCGTGCCGCTGACATCGCGGCGAAAAGCGCCGGCGCGGGTGAACTGGGTTTCCTCTTGGGAGCCACCCTCAGCGCGGATGGCGAAAAAGCCCGGCCCCTCGATCGCCAGATCAAGGACATTGACGGTCGAGGTCACATTGCCTTGGGTAAAGACCTGCGATGTGGTCGAAACCTGCACACCAGAGCCGGTCATCGTCCGCGCCACCGACATCGGCGAGGATGAAAAGATATCGGCGAACTCGACCCGCGAGCCCTTGAAGCCAAAGGTGCCGACATTGGCGATATTATGCGAGGTATTGGCGATTTCGGTTTGCGCGGCGGCAATACCGGACAGTGCTGTGTACATCGACATGGGTATGTCCTTTCTGGGGTTGCGGGGTCGCCTGCCGGCGCGGAAGTAAGGTTTCGTTATCGGAAGGCCGTGACTTCCAGCGCGTTCAGCGCGCCGAAATCCTCGACTTCGAGGGTGATTTCGCCCGAGGCATAGCCACCCGCCCGGGCCGAGGTGACACGGGCATAGACCGAGGTCGGCAGTTCGCGGGCGCCGGTTTCGGTCAGCGCGGTGGCACTGATCCGCAGGGCGCGGCGGGCGGCCACATCTTCCGCCCCCAGCCCTGCCCAGCCGAATGTCACCGCACCCGGCTTTTGCGCCCCCAGATCCTCGCTGTGGAGGATCTCGCCCGTCGCGGCATCGCTATAGGTGACGATCACCGCCTCGGCCGGGGCATCCAGTTCAACCGCGCCAGAAACCAGCCCCTCGGCATCGGGCCGGGCCAGCGATTGCGACACCAGCACCTGATGGCCCAGCAGATTGGTCGCTGTCGCCATCCGGCTTTCGCGCAGGCCGTCGGTCATTGACTTCAGCGTTTCGTTGACCCGGTCGATCCCGGCCACGGTGGAAAACTGCGCCATCTGGGCCAGAAACTCGCCATTCTCCATCGGATTCAGCGGGTCCTGATTTTTCATCTGCGCCGTCAGCAGCGTCAGAAAATCCTTTTGGCCCAGAGTCTCAACCCCGGTCGCGGCCGAGGTGCTACGCTCTTCCACGATGGGCAGGCCGGTTCGTGACAGCGTGTCAATCATCTGGTTTCCCTTCTTCCGGTCAGCTTCCCATCGACAGCGTGCGCGCCATCAGGGCCCGCAGCGTCGAAACCGCCTCAAGCGTGTTCTGGTACTGGCGCGAGGCTTCGAGCATCTCGACCATCTCTTCTTCGGTATTCACCGGTGAGCGCCAGACAAAGCCCTCGGGATCGGCCTGCGGATGATCGGGCATGAAGACCCGCTCCGGCTCACGCGAGAGCGAGACCAGCTTGTCCACCTTGACGCTGGCCAGCGGGCTGTGGCCGGTCGCATTGCCATATTCGGTTTCAAATACCGGGCGCATCGGCAGATAGGCCTCTTCGCGCGAGGCCGCGATGGTGCCGGCATTGGCAAGGTTCGAGGCGGTCGTGTTCATCCGCACCATCTGCGCGGAAAGGGCGCGGGCACCGACATCAAAAACATTCTCAATGCGGGACATCATTCACCTTTGATCGCTGTCATCAGGCCGGCGATGCGGCGGTTCAGCAGTTGCAGGCTGGCCTGGTACTGCACGGTGTTCTCGGCGAATTGCATCTGTTCCGTCGCCAGATCGACGGTATTGCCATCAAGCGCGGCATTGACCGGCACGCGATAGGCCAGTCTGCCGGGCGCCGCCGTACCGCCGGTCTGAAAATGCAGCGCATGGGTAGAGTGCATCGGCCCCTGCCCGATCGCGGCGGACAGGCGTTCGCCAAAATCGATGTCCCGCGCCTTGAAATGCGGTGTCGCGGCATTGGCGATATTCGAGGTCAGCACGGCCGCGCGTTCCTCGCGCAGGGCAAGCGCGCTGGCGTGCAGGTTCAAACTGTCCCGAAACGAATTGACGGTCATCTGCCTCTCTCTTCGTCGCTCTCGCGGCGGCGCGGCCTAAGCCCGCACCGGATCATGCCGTTTAAGGCAAGGAGCGTGCCAAGTTCAGGAAAGGCCGGCAGATGGGCAGAAAAAGCGCCTTGGCAAATGGTCCCGGCTGCAACCATGCCCGGTTGCAGGCCTTTGCCGCGGCTTTTGTCGCCGCCTGGCAGGGCGCTGATCCGGTCGAGGATGCCCGATCACTGGGCCTCGCCGCAGGGTCCTGGACGCCGGCCAAGCGGCGGCGGGCCATCGCCGCCCGCATCGCGCTGTTGTCGCAACGGGGGGGCGGCGCGGCCCTGAATCCATCTGCCGCAGCGCTGCCACCGTCCACGGCGGGACAGGAAAAAGCCGCTCAAGGGGGGGCGACCGATGGCCGGGCCCGCCCCCCGCCCGAGGTCGGCCGCTCTGCCAGACAAAGGCCACCACCGGCAACCATCGGCACGGCCTCGGCTGCGGGGCTCTTGGCCGAGATGGCGGCACAAGATCACGCGCCGGACAGGCCCGAGGCCCATGATCAAGAGGACGACAGCCGCAGGCTCGACCTGCGCAATACCGGGCCGCTCGACCGGGCCGGCAGGGCGGGCAGCGGCGACGTCACCACCTGGACGCAAGACCCCTCGGGTAGCCAGAGCGGCGAGAGCGGGGCGCAACTGGAAAGCCGGATGCGCGACATCGACGAGTCGGCGGGGCCCGTGGCAAAGAAGATCACCATGACGGATCTGTCTTTGGCGATTCTGACCGGCGACTTCGGCGGGCAGGAAAATCCCGATGAGATGGCCCCGTCAGCGGTCGCAGATGAGGAGGCGGCCCTTGGACAGGGGCCGGCAGCTGAAACCCCCGTCGTGTCTGACGGGGCGCCAGCCGACGGTCAGGACAACTGACACAGGCGGCAGGTTCAGGCGGTAATCCCGCGTTGGCGCAGCAGGGAAAAGGTCTCGTATTTGACTTCTTCGATCCGCCCCTTGCTGGCCTTGGCCTCGGCATGGTCGCCGGCCTTGGCGGCCCTCTCGTAACTGACCAGAACACCGTGCATCGCCCGCAGACCCAGTGACGCCGCAGCCCCCGCATTCTTATGCGCAACCTGTGCCGCCGCCGCCAGATCGCCCTCGGCCTCATGCCGGGTCAGCGAAGCCAGCGCCGCCTCAGTCTCATTCACAAACCGTTCGGCCAGCCGCCCGATATAGACCGGGCCAAGCGACTCGGTCAGATCGGCCAGAACCTCTTCATCAAGCAGTGCCGCTGCGCCGCGCCGAGGATCGCCGGCATCGTCGCGGGGGGGGGCCTCCTCGCCCGGGGACGGCGTGACCCGTCGCAACTGAACCTCCTTGGGCGCGGGTTTATTCTTGGGCGCGGGCTTGATCGCCGGCCTGCCCCCGCGCCCGGCCTTGCGCGGCGCCGAAGGGGGGGATGCGACAGCCGCCGCCGCAATAACCGGCTGCGGTTGGTTGGCCGGCGCCGCAGGCCGATGCTCGACCGGCAAGATCTGACGGCGCAGCGCCGCCTCGATCTGGCGAATGTCCACGGGCTTGCCCAGAACCTCGGAAATGCCGCAGGCCTTAAACTCTTCCGCAGGATGAGAATCCGCATTGGCGGTGACGGCAATGATCGGCACCCGGGCCGAGCGGCCCCCGGCCCTGATCCGGCGTGAGGCTTCCATCCCATCCATCACCGGCATCGAGATATCCATCAGAATGGCGTCGAGATCTTCGTTGTTGGCCCGTTCGACGCCCTCGGCACCATTGGCCGCCTCGATCACCGTATGACCGCGAAGGCTCAGCAATTCGGCCAGCAACTCGCGGTTTACCGGATTGTCCTCGACCAAGAGCAGGCGCAGCGGCTGCCCGGCCGGTTCGGCCTGCGGGGCGAGGTTAAGGTCCGTCTCAGAGGCCCATGCCTGAAAATCAACGGCTGGGCTGTTGTCTTTCGCCGCCACCGCAACCGGGCCGGAAGACACCGCCAGATTGAGGAAAATGGAAAAGGTGCTGCCCTCGCCCTTGCGGCTGGTCACGGTGATGCGCCCGCCCATCGCCTCGGCCGCGAGTTTGGCAAGGCCAAGACCAAGGCCACTGCCCTGACGCAGCCGCGAGTAAGAGGAATCCAGCGTCTCGAAAATCCTGAAGATGCGGTGCAGATCAGCATCGGCAATGCCGACACCGGTATCCGCCACCGAGATTCGCAGCGCAACCTGCCCCTCGCTGCGCGCCGGCTGTGCATCCAGACTCAGGGTCACGCGACCATTTTCAGTGAACTTGACCGCATTCGAGACCAGATTGGTCATTGCCCGCCGCAGCAAATCGCTGCGCCCGCGCAACTGATCGGGCAGGTTGCCCGTGATGGTCAGCCCGATGCTGTTGCCCCGTTGACGGGCCTCTGGCTCGAATTTGGCAAGGATCTCTTCCATCAATTCGCGTGGCGAAAACACATCGGCGGTTGCCATCACCGCGTCGCCGCTGTTCAGGCTGGTCAGGTCGAGGACATTGTTGACCTGTTCCAGCGTTGCGCGGCCGCAGTTTTCGATCACCCGTGCCAGCCAGGTCTGCCGCTCATTCAGCGGCGCCGCCGTCGCCAGCAATTCAACCGCCGAAAGCAGACCGTTTAGCGGCGTCCGCATCTCGTGGCTGATCACGGCAAGGAAGCGTGACTTGGCTTCTTCACCCTTCAGCGCGGCATCGCGGGCTTCGGAAAGAACCCGCTCGCGCTCGACCCGGCGCGAGATGTCGCGCAGAAAGGCAATGGCGATAGGTTTGCCTGCCGCGCTCTGCGCCTGCGCCAGCGAAATCTCCAGCGGGAAGCTGTTTCCGTCGCGGCGCGTGCCGGTCATGGTGATCCGCCCGCGCGCCCCGCCCGACTGGCAGGCGGCCTCGCCCGACTCGATGCCACGCGCGCCGCGCTGCACATCGCGCAGCACATCCGAGAGATAGCGGCTGACATCGCCGCCCTCTCGATAGTCAAACATCTCGGCGCCAGCCCGGTTACAGCCGATCACCCGCCCCGCATGATCAAGAATGACCGCCGCCTCCAGCGAGGAATCGATGGTGATCCGCAGGTTGTACACGGCCTGGGCCAGTTCCTGCCGGTGCCGTTCGCGCGCCCGGCCCTGTAGATAGATGACGATGGTCATGCCGGCCATCACCCCCATCAATCCCAGCGCAACGGCCGAAAACAGTTGCAGCGAGGATTGCAGCTCATGCCGCTGGCCCTCGGAACGTTCGATCGAATCGAGGGTCGTGGCGACGATCTCATCACGCAGCGCAGCGGTCACATCGGCGGTCAGATCGCCCAACAGCGGCGCCTGTGCGATCAACGCATCATCCGGCCCGTCAATCAGAACCAGCGCGCGTGCCATCAGACCGTCAGGGCCGGTCAGGTTCGCCCAATCCTCGCTTTGGATCAGCAGCGAGTTCCGGGTGCGGCGGGTCTGGCTGGCCAATTCCACCCGGGAATAAAGCAGGTCAAAGCGCAACCGCACCCGATCCAGCGCCTGACGGTCGCCGGGCGACAGCCGCAGCGCCGAAAGCGCCGCCTCAAACTGCAACAGTTCAACCTCGATCTGAGACAGGTTCCAGATCGTATTGTCGGATTCAGCGGTGTAGCTGCGTTCAAGCTGCACGTCGATCTGACGAAACAGGATCACATTTCCCGCGACGACCAGCATGACCAGAAAGATCAGCGCAACGGAACGAAGCAAGCGCAGGTGCCTGCGATTGCCCTCATCCAGTCGTTCTGTCAGCGCGAGGTCCCGCATCGGTTTCGCTTGCCTGCCGATTATTTCACGGTGATCTTGCGAAGCTGCCAGATGCTGTAGGCATAGATGGTCTCGGATTTGTAGCGATCATCCGAGTCATAGGGGAAAACTACCCAGAGAGGCCCCTTGTCGCGGCGCGAGAACGGCTCTCCATCAATCAGATAGGCAAGGATCGGCGCCTTGTCCTCCAGCCCGTCCAGCGGCACCTCGACGGCATAGCCGTTCAGCGCCTCGGCAATGACGACAGTGCCGGTTGCGCCCACCTCTTGCATCAGCGTCTTGAGCGGAACGCCGGTAAAGGTCAATTCTCCCTCGGTCCAGATGGTCGAGGTCTTGAAGGGTTCGGCCGGCAGGGGTTTCAGGCCGTCAAGGTCAAGCTCGACAGGCTGGGCCGCACTGATCGCCCCGTCAACCGTCAGAATGACTTCGGCCTTGGGCGCGGGAATCTCGGCCATGGCCGCCGGCACGCCCGTCGTCGCGGACACCTGCTACGAGCTGAAGCCCGGCGAC
>CALLZQ010000050.1 GCA_937858255.1 uncultured Tabrizicola sp. | reverse complement strand
GGAGACGGGGGCGGGGCGGGGGAAGGGAGAGCCGCCGCCGCGCCCCCCGCGGGGCCGAATCCCGCAAACTTCCCGCCCCTCTCCATCGCCGAGATCGGCGCCAAGATGGGCAGCACCGGTGGCCCGATCTCGGGCCATCATGAGGTGACGGCCGATGGCGCCGGGGTCAGCTTTGGCACCCATGTCGTCGATGTCGAGGTCGATCCCGAGACCGGTCACACCAAGGTGCTGCGCTATCTGGTGGTGCAGGACGCCGGTCGCGCCGTGCATCCGGCCTATGTCGAGGGCCAGTATCAGGGCGGCGCCGCGCAGGGCATCGGTTGGGCCTTGAATGAGGCCTATATCTATGGCGCCGACGGGAGGTTGCAGAATGCGGGCTTCCTTGATTACCGCATCCCCGTTGCCTCGGATCTGCCAATGATCGACACGGTGATTGTCGAGGTGCCGAACCCCGGCCATCCCTATGGCGTGCGCGGTGTGGGCGAGACCGGGATTACCCCGCCCCTGCCCGCGCTGGCCAGTGCGGTTGCCGGGGCCACCGGGGCGCGGCTGCGCAGCCTGCCGATGTCACCGCCGACGATCCTCGCCGCGATCAAGGCGGGCCGTTGACCGGCCCGGTGATCGAGGTTCACCTCTGGTCTGGCCTTCGCCGTCTGGCCGAGGATCAGACCGTGGTGGCGGTTCAGGCCACGACCCTGCGCGAGATGCTGGCCGCACTTGCGGCCCGGCACCCCGCCCTGTCGCCGGTGCTGCAAGGTGGCGCCGGCATCTCTGTCTCTGTCAATGGCGAGATTGTCACCAACCTCTCCTCCCCCGTTTCACCGGGGGATGAGGTCTATCTCTTGCAGCGGATCAAGGGCGGCTGAACCTTAGCTGACCGCGAATTGCCCCATCATGCCGCCATCCTCATGTTCGAGGATATGGCAGTGGTACATATAGGGCGCATGATCCGGCGCCGGGGCGACAAAGCGCATCGCAATCTCAGCCATGCCCGAGACCAGCACCGTATCCTTCCAGCCCAGATTGCGCGGCGCGGGCGGGGCACCGTTTTCCGACAGCACCTGAAACTGCACCCCATGCACATGGAAGGGATGCATCATCGACAGCGCCTCGATCCGCCAGCGCTGCACCGCACCTTGCTTGAGGGTAAAGTCGATCCGGTCCATCTCATAGGCGCGGCCATTGATGCCATGCGGGCCGTGGCCCATCATGCCCGACATCATGCCGCCGCCCATCCCCCCGGTATCCAGCGCGATGCGCCGCAGGATCGTGCCCGCCGTGTCGAAAGACGGCAGCGTGCCGCCCAGTGCCTCGGGCAGGCGATCAACCCCGGCGCCAAGGCTGGCATCGGTGACAAAGGGCAGCACCTCAAACGGCTCGCCAATGCCGATCCCCATCATCGAGTTATCGACCATGCCACTGAGCAGACTGTCCCCCGGTGCGCCGGTCAGGTCGATCAGCACCTCGGCCCGCTCGCCCGGTCCCAGCAACAGCCGGTCGAGCGCGACAGGCGCCGGCAGGAACCCGCCATCGCTGGCGATCATCATCAGCGGCTGACCAGAGCGCATGTGCAGATCGTAAATCCGCGCGTTCGAGCCATTCAGCAGCCGCAGCCGGATAAGCCCGGGGGGTACGACTGCCGTCGCCCCGACCTGGCCATTCACCACCATCGCATTGCCCAGAAATCCCATCATCCGGTCATGCATCGAGGGGTTATAGACCGCCTCGCCCGTGTCATCGAACCGCTTGTCCTGCAAGATGATCGGCAGATCGTCTACCCCATGGGCGGTGGGCAGCCCGCGCTCGCCATCGCGCCCATCCGCGATCTGCATCATGCCGGCCAGCCCGGCATAGACCTGCGGGCCGGTGCGGCCATGGATATGACTGTGAAACCACAGGGGGGCGGGATCCTGCGCGATGGGCAGGACAACCTTCCACGTCGTGCCCGGCGCCACCGGCTGATGCGGCCCGCCATCCACCTCGCCCGGGACGATCAGGCCATGCCAATGCGCCGAGATTTCTTCGGCCATGGCATTTTCAAGCGCGATCTCGGTCTCTCCCCGCGACAGACGCAGCACCGGGCCAAGATAGGCCGCGTTAAACCCCGCCGTGGCGACATCGCTCATCGCGTCAAAATCGCTGCGCCCCGGGGCGGCGGTCAGCGTGATGCGGCGGCTCTGCGTGGCGTCGATCAATTCGGGATAGCGCAGGGCGCGCGGTGCCGTCTGGGCCGTGGCGCGCAGGGGGCGGGCCAGCACCGCCGTGGACATAGCCGTGGCCGTCGCCGAAGCAAGGAAACGGCGGCGGGACAGCATCAAGGCAGAGCGGGTCA
>CALLZQ010000049.1 GCA_937858255.1 uncultured Tabrizicola sp. | reverse complement strand
GCCCTTGGCCGGTATTGCCTATGTCCCGCAGGGGCGGCGTCTGTTCGGTCCGCTGACGGTGGCCGAAAACCTTGCGGTCGGGCTGAATGCCCGGGGCAAGGGCGCGCCCACGCGGACCTTTGTGCTGGACCTGTTCCCGCGTTTGGCCGAGCGGCTGGATCAGGTTTCCAGCACCCTTTCCGGGGGCGAGCAGCAGATGCTGGCCATCGCCCGCGCGCTGTGCCTTGAGCCAGAGGTGCTGCTCCTTGATGAGCCGACCGAGGGGTTGCAGCCATCCATGATCGCACTGATCCGCGACACGGTTCTGCGGCTCAAGACCTCGGGTATGGCGACGATTCTGGTCGAACAACGGGTAGAGGCGGTGCTGAAGATGTCAGACCGCGTGGCTTTTATGGCGCATGGCCGGGTAGAGGCCGAGGTTGCGACGTGCGACCTGACCGCCGCCTCGCCGGAATTTCAGCAGTTCGTGGGGGTCTGAATGGCGGGTCTGGTGGCCGGGGTTGATGTCGGCGGCCCCTTTACCGATCTGGTGATCGTCGATCCCGGCGCAGGCACAGTGCGTCTTGCCAAGGTGCCGACCAGCCTGCCCAATCAGGCGCCGGGGGTGCTGAACGCCTTTGAGGTGGCAGGGGTCGATCTGGCGGCGCTGGATCTGATCGTGCATGGCACGACCACCACCACCAATGCGGTGCTGGAGCGGGCGCTGTCCAAGACCGGGCTGATCACCACGGCGGGGTTTCGCGACGTTCTGGAACTGGGTCGCCGCACCCGACCGCAGGCCTATGGGATGCACGGCAGCTTTACCCCAATCATCCCGCGCGACCTGCGGCTTGAGGTGCCCGAGCGGATGGATGCGCGCGGCACTGTTCTGACACCGCTGGATGAGGTGGCGGTGGCCGAGGCGGCCCGGCATCTGCTGGCACAGGGCTGCGAGAGCGTGGTGATCCATTTCCTGCATGCCTATGCCAACCCGGCGCATGAATTGCGCGCCGCCGAGATCGTCGCCGCGATCTGGCCGAACAACCATATCACCATGGGTCACGCGCTGCTTTCGGAGAGCCGCGAGTACGAGCGCGGGGTGACAGCGGCGGTCAATGCCAGCGTTCAGCCGCTGCTGGAGCGCTATGTCGCGCGTCTTGCCGATCAACTGCGCGCGCGCGGCTATGGTCAGGAACTGCTGGTGATGAATGGTAATGGCGGCATGGTCTCGGCCCGGCTTGTGTCAAAAGAAGCGGTGAAACCCGTGATGTCGGGCCCGGCCTCGGGTGTGATGGCGGCGGTGGCGACGGGGCGGCGGGCCGGGATGCCCAACCTCTTGACCTATGACATGGGCGGCACCTCGACCGATGTGGCGATGATCAAGGGCGGGCAGGCCCCGGTCTCGAATGAGATCGAGGTGGAATATGCCATGCCGATCCATGTGCCGATGGTGGATGTGCGCACCGTGGGGGCGGGGGGCGGCTCCATCGCGCGGGTGGATGCCAGCGGGATGCTGCGCGTCGGACCAGAAAGCGCCGGCAGCACGCCGGGGCCGATCTGCTATGGCCGGGGCGGGACGCGGGTCACGATCTCGGATGCCAACCTTATCCTTGGGCGCCTACCTGCCGACCGGTTCGGTCAGGCGGCTGAGGCCGCGCGTGCAGCGATGGAAGAACAGATTGCCCGCCCGTTGGGCCTTGGGGTCGAGGCGGCAGCCGAGGCGGTGTTGCGCATCGCCAATACCCATATGGCCGGGGCAATCCGCATGGTCTCTATCTCCATGGGCGCGGATCCGCGCGATTTTGCGCTGTTTGCCTTTGGCGGGGCGGGGCCGCTGCATGCGGTGGCCTTGGCCGCAGAACTGGCGGTGCCGCGAGTCCTGATCCCGGCGCGGCCCGGCATCACCAATGCGCTGGGTTGCGTGGTCGCCGATCTGCGGCAGGATTTCGTGCGAACGCTGAACCGCCCGCTGGATACGGTGGATATGGATGCCGTCCATGCCCTCTGGGCCGGGCAAGAGGCGCAGGGCC
>CALLZQ010000048.1 GCA_937858255.1 uncultured Tabrizicola sp. | reverse complement strand
CTGTTCGTGCTGGGCTTTGGCTGGGGCGTTCAGGGGGGGGCGGCGGCAACGCTGATTGCCGAATGGTCGGGGCTTGGTCTTGGCCTCTGGCTTTGTCGGGGGGCCTTTGGTCCGCAGATGTCAGAGGCGCTGTCGCGGTTGCGCGACCGCGCCGCCTTGCAGCGGATGCTCTCGGTAAACGGCGGGATCATGCTGCGGACCGTCTTGCTGCAGGGCGCCTTTACCTCTTTCCTGTTCCTGTCGGCGGGGCAGGGGGGTCAGGTTCTGGCGGCCAATCAGGTGCTGATGCAGTTCTTTGCCATTACTGCCTATGCGCTTGATGGCTTCGCCTTTGCCGCCGAGACCTTGGTGGGGCAAGCGGTTGGCGCGCGTTCCCGCGCGGATCTGGATCAGGCGGCCCGGCTGTCACTGCGCTGGGGCGCGGTGGGGGCGGCAGTGCTTGGCGTAGCTTTCGCGGTGGCGGGGCCGGGTCTGATCGACCTGATGACCACCGCCCCCGAGGTGCGAGAGGCCGCGCGTCTTTACCTGCCCTGGGTCGCGGTCGGTCCCCTGATCGGTGTGGCAAGCTGGATGTTTGATGGCATCTTTATCGGCGCGACCCTGACCCGGGCCATGGTGATCTGTGTCGGCATCTCGGTGGGGGTCTATGCGATGGCGGCGGTCCTACTGCCGCCGGTCTGGGGCAACCACGGTCTTTGGGCGGCGCTGATGGTGCTGAACGCGATGCGCGGTCTGTCTGCGGCGGCAATGTGGCCGGGCCAGCGGCGCAGACTTATGACTTGAGCAGCCGGAAAGCGGTCGAGGCGCCATAGCCGGCTGCAACCGCGATCAGTAACGACAGAAAACCATAGATCAGCGGCTGTTCCCGCGCCAGATTGGTCAGGAACCGCTCCAGCCCCTCTTTGCGGACATTGATCTGGCGTTCGAGGTGATCGACCACAACCCCGCCACGGGTCAGGAAAATGCGCACCCGATACAGCCCCTCGGTCAGATTGGCGGGCAATTCCACATCGGTGCGGAACAGGGTCGCCTCGGTCAGTTGCACCGTGCGCTCATCCAGACGAAACTGGCCCTCGGCCTCGCGGATGCGCAGCAGCGCCTCGACTAACCCGGGTGAATCCTTGGCCATGGCGCTGATGCCCACCGCGCGGATGGCCCGGGGGATGGTGATCTGATGGCGCAGGTTTTCCGTTTCCGACAGGATGTCGGCCAGAAACCCGGTGGTCGCCACCGCATAGAAAGACGGTGCCCGGCCGATCTGCACCGACTCGGTATTCACCCAGATGCCAAAGCGCCGTTCCTTCTTGCGCACGACCAGCGGGGTGGATGGCCCTTCGACCGTCACGATCACATGCAGGCGCGGCGTTTTCGGAATCGCCTCTTCTCGTTTCACCGCGCCATAGACCAGAATTTCAGACCCGACAAAATCGGCGGTGATCGAGACGCGGTTCTCGCTCAGCCCGGCCACGATCGTCTCGCCGGCCGCGACAGGCAGCGCCAAACACAACCAGAGCAGGGCCACCAGCGCGCGCCTCATGGCAAGACCCCCGGTGCAATCGAGTAAAGCTCACCCGGGCGCAGCAAGAGATCGAGCGCGATTTTGGCCGCGACCCCGATCACCAGGAGAGACAACAGGATGCGCAATTGTTCAGCTTTGAGCCGGCCCGAGAGCATGGCGCCGAATTGCGCCCCGATCACCCCACCGAGGATCAAGAGGATCGCCAGCATCATATCGACGGTATTGGCGGTGACGGCATGAATGTCGGTGGGGAGATCTGGGGAGCGGCGTGTAGGGAAAGAGTGTAGATCTCGGGGGTGGCCGGGTCCATAAAAAAA
>CALLZQ010000047.1 GCA_937858255.1 uncultured Tabrizicola sp. | reverse complement strand
AGGTACAGGCAAAAGAACACCGCCAGAGCAATGGTGGCAAAACCGGGCAGGCGGGAAACGGAAAAACGCTCAGCCATGGCCACCTCCGGCGCCGCCCCGGTTGATGGCGCGGACATAGAACAGCAGGGCCACCGTCACCACGATCAGCAGCGTCATCGACAGCGCCGCCCCCAGGGGCCAATTGCGGCCCTGCCCGAACTGCAACTCGATGAAATTGCCGATCATCATGTTCTTGCCGCCACCAAGGACACGCGGCGTCACATAGGCGCCCAGCGAGGGCACAAAGACAAGGATCGAGCCGGCCACGATCCCGGGCCGGACAATCGGCAGGATCACATGCCGCAGCACCTGCATCCGGCTGGCGTAAAGGTCATAGCCCGCCTCCAAAAGCCGCATGTCAAACCGCTCGATGGCGGAAAACAGCGGCAGAACCATCAAGGGCAGATAGACATAGGCCATGCCCACCAGCACCGCTCCGTCATTATAGAGCATCTGGATCGGCGCCTCGATCACCCCCAGCCAGAGCAGGACCGAATTGATGATCCCCTCAGACCGCAGGATCTCGCCAATCGCAAAGGTGCGGATCAAGAGGTTGGTCCAGAACGGGATGGTGATCAGGAACAGCCAGCCCGCCCGCTCGGACGGGGGGCGGGTGGCGATGAACCACGCGGTCGGAAAGCCAAGGGCAAAGGTGATGACCGTGGTCGCCAGCGACAGTTTCACGCTGCGCCAGAAGATCGTCAGATGCGCATCGGCCAGCTTCAGCGTCTCGTCAAAGATGTCGCGGGTGTAGAGGATGCCGATCCAGCCGTTCAGATCAAAATTCCACACCACATTGCCGTATTGGCCCTTTTCCAGAAAGGAATAGACCAGCACGATCAACAAGGGGCCAGAGGCGGCGGCAAACAACAGGATCAGCGCCGGCGCCGAGAGGAGCCAGCCGTTGCGGGTGGCGCGCTGCGCCTGTCGGGTTTCGGCGGCGCTCATCGGCCTACTCCCGGATCAGCCGGGCGGCGCCGGGGGCAAAGGTCACGGCGAGGGCATCGCCCGTGGCCAGCCCCGCCTCACCGCCGGGGGGCAGGGGCAGGCGCGCGGTGAGGGGCGTGCCGTCCGACAACCGCAGATGCGCCTGCATGTCGGTGCCCATATAGACCAGCCGCTCGACTGTCGCCGCGATGGCGCCGGGGCTGCCGGGCGGAGCAAGGCGCACCTGTTCTGGCCGGATGGTCAAGAGCGGCCCTTCGCCCTCGGCGGCGATCACATCGCCGGTGCCAAGGCGCACCCCGCCCGCCACCGGCGTCGCCGCCAGAAAATTGGTCTCGCCGATAAAGTCGGCGACAAAGCGGTTGACCGGCGCGGTATAGATCTCACGCGGGCTGGCCACCTGTTGCAGCTTGCCCGCGCTCATCACCCCCACGCGGTCGGACATGGTCAGCGCCTCTTCCTGATCATGGGTCACGAAGACAAAGGTGATGCCGGTTTCCTGCTGCAAACGCTTGAGTTCGCTTTGCATTTCCTTGCGCAGCTTCAGGTCGAGCGCTGAGAGGGGTTCATCCAGCAACAGCACCTTGGGCTGCGGCGCCAAGGCGCGGGCGAGGGCCACGCGCTGTTGCTGCCCGCCGGAAAGCTGGGCGGTCTTGCGGTCGGCAAGCGCCTCCATCTTGACCAGCGCCAGCATTTGCGTGACGCGGGCATCCACCTCGCCCGCCGGGCGGCCCTGCATCTTTAGCCCGAAGCCGACATTTTCCCGCACCGTCAGATGCGGAAACAGCGCGTAGGATTGAAACACCGTATTCACCGGGCGGCGGTTCGGGGGCAGATCGGTCACATCCTGCCCGTCCAGCAGGATCTGCCCCGAGGTCGGCATTTCAAACCCGGCGATCAGCCGCAAAAGCGTGGTTTTGCCACAACCCGAGGGGCCAAGCAGCGTAAAGAACTCGCCCTGCCGGATTGACAGCGACACATCGTCCAGCGCGCGCACCTGCGCCTTGCCCTGCCCGAAACTCTTGACCGTATTGCGGGCCGTCACAGCGTCCTGATTGCTCAAGATAACCTGTCTCCCTGTTCCGGCGGGCGTCAGAAATCGCTGGGCGCACCGGGTTCATGCGGGGCGCCTGTCGCCGCGATCTGCGGGTGGCGCCTGCCTTCAACTTTTGATCATAATGTACGGACGAATCCGGTCTGGCAATGAAAACCTGACTTTTCAGTCAATCTCGGGCCGATTTCTGAACCAGGGCCGGGCCTGCTCAATTTCCGCGCAAAGGGCGATCAGTTCTTCATCGGCTCCGAAACGCGCGGCAAGGTGTATGCCGATGGGCAACCCCTCGGCAGAGCGGCCCAGTGGCAGCGAGGCGGCAGGCTGGCCCGAGGCGTTGAAGACGGCGCAATAGGGCGAATAGGCAAAGATCATCCCCGGCCCGGTGCGGTAATGGACGTAATCCTCGGTCGTATGGGCAAAGCGGCCGATGGTGGCGGGCGGCTCGGCCATGGTGGGCGACAGGATGATATAGGGGCGATGGCGGGTCTCGGGGTGGAAACCCGCCGCCATCTGCCGGCCAAAGGCGTGGATCTTGCCGACCGCCTCCAGATAATCGGCGCCGGAAAGTTGGGCGGCGCGGGCCATGGCACCGCGCGAAACCCCCTCAACATCGTCGGGGCGCAGATCGCGGCCCTGCGCGGTCAGTGCCTTGCGGATGCCAAGCGCGGTGCCGCAGGCGACGATATCGGTCCAGGCCCGCTTCATGCCCGGTACATCGGCGTCGGGCAGGCCCGGCGTCACCTCATGCCCCAGATCGGCCAGCAGCGCCGCCGCTTCATGCACCGCGCGGGTGCAATCGGGGTGGACCCGGCGCCCGGTGAAATCGGTATCGCACAGCATGACCCGCAGCCGCCGTGGCGGGCGGCTGATCGCCTGCATATGCCCGGCGGCCAGCGGCGGCGCGTGATAGGGCGCGCCAAGGTCGGCCCCGGCGCAGGCATCGAGCATCGCCGCCGTATCGCGCACCGACCAGGTGAGAAAGCCGTCGATCGCCATGCCGGCCCAGCCTTCGCCGACATAGGGGCCATCGGGCAGGCGTGCCCGCGTCGGCTTCATCCCGAAAAGCCCGCAGTTCGAGGCCGGGATGCGGACCGATCCCCCGCCATCGGACCCATGCGCCAACGGAACGATTCCGGCTGCGACCGCCGCCCCGGCCCCGCCTGACGACCCGCCAGGCGTGTGGTT
>CALLZQ010000046.1 GCA_937858255.1 uncultured Tabrizicola sp. | reverse complement strand
AGGTGATCCCGCGCGACCGTCATGCGATGTTCTTTGCGACGCTGGGCGTCATCGCCTCTTCCATCGAGAATATCGCCATCGAAATCCGCCACATGCAGCGGACCGAGGTGCTGGAGGCCGAGGAATATTTCTCGCCCGGGCAAAAAGGTTCGTCCGCCATGCCGCACAAGCGCAACCCGGTCCTGACCGAGAACCTGACCGGCCTTGCCCGTCTCGTGCGGATGTCGGTGATCCCGGCGCTGGAGAATGTCGCCCTCTGGCATGAGCGCGACATCAGCCATTCCTCGGTCGAGCGGGCGATCGGCCCCGATACCACCGTGACGCTGGATTTCGCCTTGCATCGTCTGGCGGGCGTGATCGAAAAGCTGGTGGTCTACCCGGAAAACATGCTGCGCAACATGAACAAGTTCAAAGGGCTGGTCATGTCGCAGCGGGTGCTGCTGGCACTGACGCAGGCCGGGGTCAGCCGCGAGGATGCCTATCGCCTCGTCCAGCGCAACGCGATGAAGGTCTGGGAAAAGGGCGCCGATTTCAAGACCGAGCTCTTGGCCGATGAAGAGGTGCGCCGCGCCCTGAGCGCCGAAGAGATCGAAGAGAAATTCGACCTTGGCTATCATACCAAACATGTCGATACGATCTTTGCCCGGGTGTTTGGCGCCTGACGCAAGCGTGATCGTCGCGCCCCCGCGCGCGGCGTGATTTCCGGCGTAAAACCGCAAATTCGTGCTAACCTCATTCCCATCTCTGGGAATGAGGTTTTTTCATGCGTCTGACGCTTGCCGCCCTGCTCTGCTCTCTGCCCATGGCCAGTTTTGCCGCTGGCAGCGATGATACCGAACCGCCAGAGCCGACCGAGACCACCACGAAATGCACCGAGGCGCAGGTCTGGGATGCCAAGCAGCAAAAATGCGTTTCCGCGCAATCGGGCAGCCTCGACAATGACACCCGGTTCCGCGCGGTGCGCGAACTGGCCTGGGCCGGTCAGCCCGAGGCGGCGCTGGTCGTCCTCGATGCCATGACCGAGGGCGAGACGGACCGGGTGCTGACCTATCGCGGCTTTGCCCATCGCAAGGCCGGGCGGCTGGAGGCGGGCCTTGACCACTACGCACATGCGCTGGAGGTGAACCCGGACAACATCCTCGCCCGCAGCTATCTGGGTCAGTTGCTGGTCGAGATGGGTGAGGTCGCCCTGGCGCGCAGCCAACTCGACGAGATCCGCGCCCGGGGCGGCGCCGGCACCTGGGCCGAGGCCAGCCTCTCCCGCGCCGTCGGAACGGGAGAGACGCTGAGTTATTGACCGCCCACAGGGGCGAAACACAGGGGGAAGACCGATGAAGACAAGACTCGCTGCCGCCGCCCTTGCCCTGATGCTGGCGCCCGGCACGCTGATGGCCATGTGTTCCGCCGAGGAACATGCCGCCTCGTGCAAAGAGGGGCATGTCTGGGACGGCGCCAAGGGCGAATGCGTCGCCAAACCCAGTAGCTGATAACCCGGCCTTAACGCGCCCGGGCGCAGGGTTCCCCAGACGGACACACACCAGAATGGGGGATTCGGATGCCGCAGGACATGACCTCGCAACCCTTGGCGCGGATCACGCCGGTCCAGCGGGCCGTGACAGTCGCGCCCAGCCGGGCGGTGGCGCGGACAGAGCCCTCGCCGCGCGAAAAGGCGGCGATCATCGTACGGCTTTTGCTGGCTGAGGGCGCGCAGGTGCCGATTGCCGCCCTGCCTGAACATATGCAGGCCGCCCTGACCGAACAGATGGGGCAGATGCGGCTGGTGGACCGCGCCACGCTCTCGGCCGTTGTCGAGGAATTTTTGACCGAACTCGAAGAGGTGGGGCTTTCCTTCCCCGGCGGGATCGAGGGGGCGCTGTCGATGATGGATGGCCACATCAGCCCCACCGCCGCCAGCAGGCTGCGCCGCCTTGCCTCGGCCTCGGGCAAGGCCGACCCCTGGGACCGGATCGTCAAGCTGCCCTCGGAACGGCTGCTGCCGGTCATTGAGGCGGAAAGCACCGAGGTTGCGGCGGTGATGCTGTCGAAGATGCCCGTTGCGCGCTCGGCGGAACTCTTGGGCAAGCTGCCCGGCGACCGGGCGCGGCGCGTGGCTTTTGCCATGTCGATGACCGGCAATATCGACCCCGAGACGGTGCGCCGCATCGGTCAGTCGCTGGCCACACAAATGGATGCGCAGCCGGCGCGCGCCTTTGACATCGGCCCGGCCGAGCGGGTGGGGGCGATCCTGAACTTTGCGCCGAACCTGACCCGCGAGGATGTGCTGACCGGGCTGGAGGCCGAGGATGCGCTCTTTGCCGAGCAGGTGCGGCGAACGATCTTTACCTTTGAACATATCCCTGCCCGGGTGGCGGCGCGCGATGTGCCCAAGGTCTTGCGGATGCTACCGCAGGAACAGCTTGTGACCGCCTTTGTCGCCGCCAACAGTCAGGAAAAACTGACCCCTGTTACCGAGTTCATGCTGGCCAATGTCTCACAACGCCTGGGTCAGACCCTGCGCGAAGAAATGGCGGAACGCGGCCCGGTCAAGGAAAAGGATGGGGATGAGGCAATGGCCGCGATCCTGACCATGATCCGCCAGCTTGAGGGCGCGGGAGAGATCGTCTTGCTGTCCGAAGACGAATAGCCCTGCGGCCCTTGCTCTTGGCGGCGCTGGCGCCTAGCGTCGCGGCGCCAAGGAGTGCCGCCGATGTCCCCGCCCAGCCCGCAAGCCACTGCCCGCGGTATCCTGTTGATGCTGCTGGCCATTCTGTTGTTCACTGCCATGGATGCGGCCGCCAAGGGGCTGATCCAGCGCTATCCCGTGGCGCAGGTGGTCTGGGCACGGTTTCTGGGCCAGGTGCTGGTGGTGGCGCTGATCCTGCGGGGGCACCTGCCGGTGGCGCTGCGCACGCGCTATCCCTGGCAGCATCTGATCCGTTCGGCCTGCCAACTGGGGGCGACAGGCTGCTTTTTCGCGGCCCTGCCCCATATCGGGCTGGCCGAGGCAACGGCGCTGACCGACCTGAACCCGGTGCTGATCACCCTTGGCGCGGCGCTGTTTCTGGGCGAGCGCCTGGGGCCGCGCCGGATTGCCGGGGTCGTCGTCGCCATGATCGGCGCGATGATCGTGATCCGGCCGGGTGCGGCGGTCTTTACCCCGGCGGCGCTGCTGCCGCTTGGCGCGGCGTTGTTTTACACCGCCAATGCCCTCTTGACCCGCCATCTGGGGCCAAAGGAAAACCATTGGACACCGATGCTGCTGGCCGCGCTCTTTGGGGTGGTCGTCACCTCTGGACTGCAACCTTGGGTCTTTCAGCCAATTGCCGGGCCTGACCTGCCGATTTTTGTGCTGGTCGGCCTGCTGGGCACCGGCGCGCAACTCTGCCTGATCCGGGCCTTTTCGATGGCCGAGGCCGGGGCGGTCGCGCCTTTTGCCTATATGGGCATTCTTTTTGCGACGCTCTGGGGCATCGTGCTTTACGATGAATGGCCCGATCTGCCGACCGCGCTCGGCGCGCTTGTGATCGTGGCGGCGGGACTTTATGTCTGGCACCGCGAAACCCGTGCCGCCGCCAAGGATAAATGAACCGCGAAACAACTCAGTTCTGGCTGGAAGATCGCCTGTTTCGCGGGCTGCTGGCGCTTGCGCTGGCCCTGCCCTATCGCTGGCGCGTGCCGCTGATGGGCTGGCTGATGCGGCGGCTGATCGGGCCGCTGGCCGGCTATCGCTGCCGCGCGCTCGAAAATCTGGCGCTGGTCTGGCCCGACCGGCCCGCAGCCGAGCGTCAGCGCATCGCAAGTGCGGCGCTCGACAATGCCGGGCGCACGCTGATCGAGAATTACTCGACCGCCGATCTGCGTGCCCTGGGCCGCCGGACACGGGCCGAAGGCCCGGGGGTGGCGGCGCTCGACCGCGCGCGGGCCGAAGGCAGGCCGGTCATTCTGGTCACCGGTCATTTCGGCAATTATGAGGCCGCGCGCGCCACGCTGGTGGCGCAGGGCTGCGACATCGGCGGGCTCTACCGCCCCATGCGCAATCCGTTCTTCAACGCCCATTACGTTCAGACGATGGAGGCCTTTGGCGGACCGGTCTTTCCGCAGGGCCGCGCCGGCACGGCGGGCTTTGTGCGGCATCTGAAATCGGGCGGTCAGCTTGTGCTACTGTTCGATCAGCGCGCCCCGGGGGTCTGGCAGGATTTTCTGGGCCATCCGGTCGAGACCGCGCTTTCGGCCCCGCAACTGGCCCTGCGCTATGGCGCCGATCTGATCCCCTTCTATGCCACCCGTCAGGCCGATGGCCTGAGCTTTCGGGTCGAGCTGGAGGCGCCGATTCCGCACAGCACGGCAGAGGAAATGGTGCTGGCGATGAATCGCAGCCTTGAGGCCCGGGTGATCGCCACGCCGGGCCAGTGGTTCTGGGTGCATCGCCGCTGGAAAAACGCGCCGGAACAGGGCTGACCCCGGCGCCGGGGTCTGGTGTCAGCGATCCGCGACCGCGACCGCAAGCACCTCGGCCGGCCCCTCGGTCTGAACCACCACGGCAATCCGGTCATTGCCGGGCACATCGGCCACCAGATCGAGCGGCGCCTGACCGGGCCATTCCACCAGCGGCTGCCAACTGGTCACGACATTGTGGTAGGTCACGACGGCACCGGCATTTTCACCGCGTTTGATCTCGACCGTCGCTTTGGGAAGGAAACGCACCAGTTGCACCCGCGTCATGTCGCGCATCGGGCGCTCGGCCTCCGCCCGGATCACCGCCTTGTTGCCCTGCCGGACAACGGTCAGCCGAACGCTCGAAGGCGCCATGATCTGCCGGCGGATCGAGTCGACAACTTTCATCGGGTCATTGCCCTCGACACGATCCACCCCGCCGACAATCATCTGGGGCGTATAGATGGTGCGGCTGCCAATCGCCCGGGCATAAGATTTTTGCCGGTTGGTGAACTGAGGGCTGCCGAAGGTATCCTTCCAGCCGATGTAATCCCAGTAATCGACATGCAGCGACAGGGCGATGATATTCGGATCTTCAACAAGCTGCGCCATGAACTCATCGGCCGGCGGACAGGACGAACAGCCCTGCGAGGTATAAAGCTCGACCAGCACAGGTTGCCCCTGCGCCATCGCCGCCCCGGACAAGCCAAGCCACAGGCCGCAAGCGGCACTGACCAAATGTCGCATCATGTCGTATCCGTTCCCCTTCGTCGTCTTTTGGTTCTACAAAAGCCCGGCGGCCTGTGCCAATCAAGGTTTTGCGAGTGTTTCCGGCGAAACTGACACATCATCGGCACCGCCGCCCGCGCCCGGAGGGGCGCGACGATTTTGACAGATTCGGGGGCTGGATTTTTGGCATACAATTGCATACAAAGCCAGCGACTCCCCGTTCCGGGCCTGAATGCCCGGGCATGAAGCCACGCCAGACAGCCACAGCCCAGGAGGCGACAGATGACCGTCACCGTCGGACATGACAGCTCCAAGACCCGCAAGACCCTGACCGCAGGCGGCCAGACCGTCAGCTATTACTCGATCCCTGCCGCGCAGGAAGCCGGCCTTGGCGATTTCTCGCGCCTGCCCGCCTCGCTCAAGGTGGTGCTGGAAAACATGCTGCGCTTTGAAGATGCCAAGACCGTACATGTCGAGGACATCAAGGCCTTTGCCGACTGGGCCAAGCTGGGCGGCAAGAACCCGATCGAGATCGCCTATCGCCCCGCCCGCGTGCTGATGCAGGATTTCACCGGCGTTCCGGCGGTGGTTGACCTTGCCGCGATGCGCGACGGGATCAAGGGCCTTGGCGGCGACGCGCAAAAGATCAACCCGCTCAGCCCGGTTGATCTGGTCATCGACCACTCGGTGATGATCGACGAATTCGGCACCCCCCGTGCCTTCCAGGCCAACGTGGACCGCGAATATGAGCGGAACATGGAGCGTTACGTCTTCCTGAAATGGGGCCAGAACGCCTTCAACAACTTCCGCGTCGTGCCGCCCGGCACCGGCATCTGCCATCAGGTGAACCTTGAATATCTGGCCCAGACCGTCTGGACCGATACCGATCAGGACGGCAACCTTGTCGCCTATCCCGATACCCTCGTCGGTACCGACAGCCACACCACCATGGTCAACGGCCTTGCCGTTCTGGGCTGGGGCGTCGGCGGGATCGAGGCCGAGGCCGCGATGCTGGGCCAGCCCGTCTCAATGCTGATCCCCGAAGTTGTCGGCTTCAAACTGACCGGCGCCATGGTCGAGGGCACCACCGCCACCGACCTCGTGCTGAAGGTCGTGCAGATGCTGCGCAAACATGGTGTGGTGAACAAGTTCGTCGAATTCTACGGCGAGGGCCTTGACCGCCTGCCGCTCGCCGACCGCGCCACCATCGCCAACATGGCCCCGGAATACGGCGCCACCTGCGGCTTCTTCCCGATCGACGCCGAAACCCTGCGTTACCTGCGCCAGACCGGCCGCGAGGAATCGCGTATCGCGCTGGTCGAAGCCTATGCCAAGGCCAACGGCATGTGGCGCGATGAAAACTATGATCCGGTCTATACCTCGACGCTGCATCTCGACATGGGCACCATCGTCCCGGCGATCTCGGGTCCGAAGCGTCCGCAGGACTATCTGCCGCTGACCGACGCCAAGGCCTCTTTCGCCAAGGAAATGGACGCCTCCTTCAAGCGCCCGATGGGCAAGGAAGTCGCGGTTGAGGGCCAGGATTACACCATGTCGAGCGGCAAGGTCGTGATCGCCTCGATCACCTCCTGCACCAACACCTCGAACCCCTATGTGCTGATCGGCGCCGGTCTGGTTGCCCGCAAGGCCCGCGCGCTTGGCCTGACCCGTAAGCCCTGGGTCAAGACCTCGCTGGCCCCCGGATCGCAGGTCGTGTCGGAATATCTGAACGCCGCTGGCCTGCAAGAAGACCTCGACGCCGTCGGCTTCAACCTCGTCGGCTACGGCTGCACCACCTGCATCGGCAACTCCGGCCCGCTGCAACCGGAGATTTCCAAGGCGATCAACGAAGGTGACCTCGTCGCCACCGCCGTCCTCTCGGGCAACCGCAACTTCGAAGGCCGCATTTCGCCCGACGTCCGCGCCAACTACCTCGCCAGCCCGCCGCTGGTCGTGGCCTATGCGCTGGCCGGCGACATGAACATCGACCTGACCTCGGAACCGCTTGGCACTTCCAAGGATGGCCAGCCGGTCTATCTGAAAGACATCTGGCCGACGAATAAGGAAATCGCCGACCTCGTCCATGAAGTCGTCACCCGCGAAGCCTTCCAGAAGAAATACGCTGATGTCTTCAAGGGCGATGCGAAATGGCAGGGCGTCAAGGTCACCGACTCGGAAACCTATGACTGGCCGGCAACCTCGACCTATATCCAGAACCCGCCCTATTTCCAGGGCATGGGCAAATCCAAGGGCGCGATCAAGAATATCTCGGGCGCCCGGGTTCTGGCGCTCTTGGGCGATATGATCACCACCGACCACATCTCGCCCGCAGGTTCGTTCAAGGCCACCACCCCGGCCGGCAAGTACCTGACCGAGCGTCAGGTGCCGGTCAGCGAGTTCAACTCCTATGGCGCCCGTCGCGGCAACCATGAGGTGATGATGCGCGGCACCTTCGCCAATATCCGCATCAAGAACGAGATGCTGGACGGGGTTGAAGGCGGCTATACCAAGGGACCGGATGGCCAGCAGACCTCGATCTTTGACGCCTCGATGGCCTATCAGGAACAGGGCACCCCGCTGGTGATCTTCGGCGGCATCGAATACGGCGCCGGTTCGTCGCGTGACTGGGCCGCGAAGGGCACCGCCCTGCTCGGCGTCAAGGCGGTGATCGCGGAATCCTTCGAGCGTATCCACCGTTCGAACCTCGTCGGTATGGGCGTCATCCCGTTTGAATTCACCGGCGGCGACACCCGCAAATCGCTGGGTCTGAAGGGCGATGAAGTCGTGGCCATCGAAGGTCTGGAAGGCGATCTGAAGCCGCTCTCGACCGTGCCCTGCCACATCACCTATGCCGATGGCACCACAAAGACGATCCAGATCAAGTGCCGGATCGATACGGCGATCGAGATCGAGTATGTCGAAAACGGCGGCGTTCTGCACTATGTGCTGCGCAACCTCGCCTCGGCCTGATCACGGTCACTGAACGCAACACGGCCGGTCCGAAAGGGCCGGCCGTTTGTATTTGTGGGCCAGAACTGCCCCCCTGCGCTATTCAACTGTTCGGAAATATGCCGACGGACAGCGGTTTTCGCCAGAAAACCGCGCCAAGGGGGCAGCGCCCCCTGCGCCCTTACCCCACAGGAAATGTCGGATCACTCGGCAGCCAGCGCCGCATCCAGGGCCGGCTTGAACCGCGCCTCATAATCGCTGCCGACCAGCGGCCCGATGAATTTGAAGGCCACCGTGCCATCGCCGCGAATGATAAAGGTCTCGGGCGGCGCGGTAACACCCCATTCCACCCGGTTACGCCCCTGCGGATCGGTGGCGATGGCAAAGAACGGGTTGCCCTCATCCTCAAGGTATTTCAACGCCTTGGCCTCATCATCCATCATGTTGACGCCAGCGACGCGGATTCCCGCCCCGGCCATCTCTTTCAGCACCGGATGCTCGGCCCGCAGCGGCCGGCGCCAGCTTTCCCAGAAATTGACCACCGTCACCTGACCCGAGGCCAGATCCGCCGCCTTGAGCAGCGGGATCTGCCCCAGCGCGGTCTCTGGCAGCGCCGGCGCCGGGCGGTCGATAAAGACCGAGGGGATATCGCTGGGATTATCCCGCCCCATGCCCCAGAGAAACATCGCCGCCAGCCCGGCGAACAAGACGGGGGGCAGCAGCATCAAGACCTTAGACATCGACTTTCCCCTGCCGCGCCTCAACTTCTGCCAATTGCCGCTTGACCCGCCGCCCCTGCCAGATCGACAGCGCCACCAGCCCGGCGACCAGCAGGATCGAGGCCGCATAGGACCCCAGCACGGCAACCGCATATTTCCCCAGTTCGGGCATCATGCCAGCCTCTCCCGCGCCAAGAGCGCCTGAAGCCGTCGCGCGCGGATCTCGGTCCGCGTCCGCATCAGCACCAACGCCACAAACAACAGCACAAAGCCGGCGATACAGACCAAAGCCGGCAGCCAGAAGACATCGGCCACGTTCTCTTCCTTGTCGAGCGAGAGCGATGCCCCCTGATGCAGCCCCTGATTCCAGAAGTTGACCGCGTAGCGCGACAAGACGGCAAAGACCGAGCCGACCATGCACAGCACCGCCGTCAGATCGGCCGCGGTATCGGGATTGTCGATCGCCTGCCACAGCGCGATATAGCCAAGGTAGAACAGCGCCAGAATCAGGAATGAGGTCAGGCGCGGATCCCAGGCCCACCAGGTGCCCCACATCGGCTGCCCCCAAAGCGCGCCTGTGACCAGCGCGATGGCGGTAAAGGTCAGCCCTACCGGCGCCGCCGCCTTGGCCGCCAGCGCCGAGACATGGTGCCGGCGCACCAGCCAGATCAGGCTGGCCACCAGCATCATCACCCAGGCATTGATCGCCATCATCGCCGCCGGCACATGCAGATAGAAAATCTTGACCGTCGATCCCTGCTTATAATCGTCAGGGGTAAAGAAAAAGCCCCAGACCAGCCCCACGATCAGGCAAACCACCGCCAGCCCCGCCACCCAGGGCAAGGCCCAGGACGAGGTCTGCATGAACTTCTTCGGATTCGCATATTCCCAGATCGACATGGGGCCTTCGCTAGCCTCTCTCTGTTTTCGTCTCAAGTCACTATCATGTCAGGCGCTAACGGAGGTTGACGCGGATTGCCGCAGCCGCCGCAAAAGGCAAAAGCGCGACCGAACCGGCGGTAATTCCGCCCAGCAACATCAGCGGCGTCACCGGATCCAGCCCCTGCGCGCCGCGCTTGACCACCTCGGCGCCAAAGATCAGCGTCGGCACATAAAGCGGCAGCACCAAGAGCGACAAGAGCAGACCGCCACGCTTGACCCCCACGGTCAGCGCTGCGCCAAAGGCGCCGATCATCGACAGCGCCGGGGTTCCGGCCGCCAGCGACAGCACCAGCCACAGATACCCCCCGACCGGCAGGTTCATCAGCACCGCCAGCACCGGCGCGGCCAGCGTCAGCGCCAGCCCCGTCACCAGCCAATGCGCCAGCGCCTTGACCGCCACCACCCCCTCCAGCGGGATCGGCGCGGTCGCCAGCAGATCGAGCGACCCATCCTCGAAATCCAGCGCAAAAATCCGGTCCAGCGACAGCAGACAGGCCAAGAGCGCCCCCACCCAGAGGATCCCGGGCGCGATCCGCGCCAGCGTCGCCCCCTCGGGCCGGACACCCAAGGGCACCAGCACCGCCACCAGCAGGAATGCGTGGTCGGCGTGGCGGTCGCCGGCGGCAAAACCGATCAGGGCCGGAATGAAGGTGGCGGCCGCGAGCCAACCGAGCGCCTGCGACAGGATATGGAAGACGCCGATC
>CALLZQ010000045.1 GCA_937858255.1 uncultured Tabrizicola sp. | reverse complement strand
TTGCGCCATATAGGCACAGATTTTTCGGAGGATTCCATGCGCGCCCGCATCTATCAGCCCGCCAAAACCGCGATGCAATCCGGCACGGCCAAGACCCACGCCTGGTATCTGGACTATGCCCCCGCTTCGGCGCGTGAGGTTGACCCGCTGATGGGCTGGACCTCTTCGGATGACACCCAAGCGCAGGTGCGTCTGAAATTTGAGACCGCCGAGGCCGCCGAGGCCTATGCCCGCGCCAAGGGGATCGACTACGATCTAATCCTGCCCAAGCCGCGCAAGCCGGTGATCCGCCAGCGTGGCTATGGCGAGAATTTTGCCACCGACCGCAAGGGCGCCTGGACGCACTAAGCGCCCGTTTGCCGCTGGGGGGCCGCCTTCGGGCGGCCTTTTGCTTAGCTGCCCGCGCCTTGCCAAGCCCTTGCAGGGCCGGGGGCAGGGGGCTAAACGGGGCAGACGTGCAGAGAGAGGGAATTCCATGTCCATCGACACCGAAACCGCCCGCAAGGTGGCCAAGCTCGCCCGTATCCGGGTTGATGACGCCGATCTTCCGGCTCTGGCGCAAAAGCTGTCGTCGATCCTTGGGTTCATGGAGCAGCTCAATGAGGTGGATGTGACCGGGATCGAGTCGATGACCAGCGTCACCCCCCAACGGCTGAAGCGGCGGGTGGATGTGGTCACAGACGGGAATATTCAGGACGCCGTGCTGAAGAACGCGCCCGATGCGCGCGAGGGCTTCTTTGCGGTGCCGAAGGTGGTGGAATGAGCGTGAACGGCTGGACAATCGAGGCGGCGCGCGATGCGCTGCGCAAGGGCGAGGTTTCGGCGGTCGATCTGACCATGGCCTGCCTGACGGCGATGGATGCGGGCGACGGGCTGAACGCCTTTGTCCACAAGACGCCCGAGATGGCGCTGGATCAGGCCCGCGCCGCCGATCAGCGGCTGGCGGCGGGCGATGCGCCGGCGATGTGCGGCATTCCGGTGGGCATCAAGGATCTCTTCGCCGTCAAGGGCGTGGCCACGCAGGCCGGGTCGAACATCCTGCAAGGGTTCAAGCCGGAATACGAATCCACCGTGACCTCAAAGCTGTGGGAAGCGGGCGCGGTGATGCTGGGCAAGCTGAACATGGACGAATTCGCCATGGGATCGTCCAACGAATCCTCCTGCTATGGCCCCGCTGTCAACCCGTGGAAGGTGGACGGTCGCAAGCTGACGCCGGGGGGCTCTTCGGGCGGGTCAGCTGCCGCCGTTGCCGCCGATTTGTGCCTTGCCGCCACTGGCACCGATACCGGCGGTTCCATCCGCCAGCCGGCCGCGTTTTGCGGCATCACCGGCATCAAGCCGACCTATGGCCGTGTCAGCCGCTGGGGCATCGTTGCCTATGCCTCGTCGCTCGATCAGGCCGGGCCGATGACCAAATCGGTCTGCGATGCCGCCATCATGCTGGGCGCGATGGCGGGGCATGACCCCAAGGACTCGACCAGCGCCGACATCGCCGTGCCGGATTTCGAGGCGGCGCTGACCGGCGACATCCGTGGCAAAAAGATCGGCATCCCCAGCGAATACCGGCTGGACGGCATGCCCGCTGAAATCGCCGCGCTGTGGGATCGCGGCATGGATATGCTGCGTGACGCGGGCGCCGAGATCGTCGATATCAGCCTGCCGCACACCAAATATGCACTGCCTGCCTATTACGTCATCGCGCCGGCCGAGGCGTCGTCGAACCTCGCCCGCTATGACGGGGTGCGCTATGGCCACCGCGCCAAACTCTCGGCTGGTGACGGTATCACTGAGATGTATGAAAAGACCCGGGCCGAAGGCTTTGGCGCCGAAACGCAACGCCGGATCATGGCGGGCACCTATGTGCTGTCGGCAGGCTCTTATGATGCGTATTACAACCGCGCCCGCCGTGTGCGCGCGCTGTTCAAGCGCGACTTTGAATTGGCGTTTGAGGCGGGCGTGGATGCGATCCTTGCGCCCACCACGCCTTCGGCGGCCTTTGGCCTTGGCGAGAAAGGCGCGGCGGATCCAGTCGAGATGTATCTGATGGACGTCTTTACCGTCACGCTGAACCTTGCCGGTCTGCCCGGGGGGGCCGTGCCCGTGGGGCTTAGCGCGCAGGGCCTGCCGCTGGGGCTGCA
>CALLZQ010000044.1 GCA_937858255.1 uncultured Tabrizicola sp. | reverse complement strand
ACCAGTGGCCACTACGATGTCAACGTAGTGCTCTACCGCTGAGCTAACCGCCCACTCTGGCCATCGCGGGATGTCGGCCCATATCAACGGGCACAGACAGTCTGCGTCGGTGTGCGGGGGTCTATAGCCAGACTCGCCGGGGGCCGCAAGGGGGTTTTGGCGCAAAGATCGGCGCGCTGTGACATGTAAGGTCTTTTGGCCGGTGACGAAAGGCCGCTATAGTTTGTTGTAGCCGGAGGATGAATGCAGAACGACGCCTATATCCTGACCCTCCCCGCCCGGCGCGAGACGCCCGTGGTTTTTTCCTCGCCGCACAGCGGGCGGGAATATCCGGCGTCGTTTCTGGGAATGTCGGTGCTGGACCGGCAGACGATCCGCTCGTCCGAAGATGCCTTTGTCGATGAATTGTTCGATTGCGCGCCGCGTCACGGGGCGCCGCTCTTGGTGGCGCGGGCGCCCCGCGCCTTTGTCGACCTGAACCGCGCCTGTGACGAACTCGATCCGGCGGTGATCGAGGATGTGCAGCGCGTGGCGCATAACCCGCGTGTCGCCTCTGGCCTCGGGGTGATTCCCCGGGTGGTGGCCGGCGGGCGGTCCATCTATCGCGGCAAGATCGCCCGGATCGAGGCCGAACGCCGGATCGCCCAGCATTGGCGACCGTTCCACGCGCGCTTGTCCGAGCTTTTGGCCGAGTCGCATGCGGCCTTTGGTCAAGCTGTGCTGATCGACTGTCATTCGATGCCGCATGAGGCGATTGAAGGGCAGGCGCGGCCCGGCAGCGCCCGACCGGATGTGGTGCTGGGCGACAGGTTCGGTGCGGCGGTTGGCGGTGCGGTGATGGACCGGATCGAGGCGGCTTTCGTGCGCGCGGGCCTGCGGGTCAGTCGCAACGCCCCCTTTGCCGGGGCCTTTATCACCCAGACTTATGGGCGGCCCAGCCGGGGCTTTCACGCCGTGCAGGTCGAGATCGACCGCGCGCTTTACATGGATGAGGCGCGGGTCGAGAAGCGCGCCGATTTCGAGGCTTTCCGCGCCTTGCTGGCGGGCGTTGTCGCCGAGCTTGCGGCCATCGGGCGCGAGGGCGGGCAGGCCCTGGCAGCGGAATAACAACGGCAGCGAAATGAAATCGGGCGGGCAGGGAAAGCCCCGCCCGCCCGATCTGTTTTCCCGCCAAGAAGTGCCTTAGCGCGCCAAGAGCGCCGAAACGATCCGGTCCGCCGCCTCTTCCGCTGAGAGTGAGACGGTATCGACGACCAGTTCCGCGCTCTCTGGCGCCTCATAGGGGCTGTCGATGCCGGTAAAGTTCTTCAGCTTGCCGGCCCGCGCCTTTTTGTACAGACCCTTCACATCGCGGCTTTCGGCCACATCAAGCGGCGTGTTGACATAGACCTCGATGAACTCGCCCTCGGTCATCAGCTCGCGGACCATCCGCCGTTCCGACCGGAAGGGCGAAATGAACGCCGTCAGCACGATCAGGCCGGCGTCGGTCATCAGCCGGGCGACCTCGCCCACGCGGCGGATGTTTTCCACCCGGTCGGCATCGGTAAAGCCAAGGTCGCGGTTCAGCCCGTGACGCACGTTATCCCCATCCAACAGGAAGGTGTGCTTGCCCATGGCGTGCAGCTTTTTCTCGACCAGATTGGCGATGGTCGATTTGCCCGAGCCGGAAAGACCGGTGAACCAGACGACGGCAGCCTTCTGGTTCTTTTGTGCGGCATGGGCCTCGCGGTTGATGTCGACCGCTTGCCAATGGATGTTCTGGCTGCGGCGCAGGGCGAAATGGATCATGCCCGCCGCCACCGTGGCATTATTCATCCGGTCAATCAGGATAAAACCGCCAAGGTCCGGGTTCTGGGCATAGGCCTCAAAAGGAATCGGCCGGTCGGTCGAGATATTGACCACCCCGATGGCATTCAGCCCCAGCGTCTTGGAGGCGGAATGCTCCAGCGTGTTGACGTTCACCTCATATTTCGGCTCGGTGACCGTGGCGGTGACGGTTTGCGTACCGATTTTCAGCAGATAGGGTCGGCCCGGCAGCATCTCGGCCTCGGCCATCCAGACCAGCGTCGCCTCGAACTGGTCGGCAACCTCGCAAGGCTGGTCAGCGGTGACGATCACATCCCCGCGTGAGCAATCGACCTCATCAGCAAAGGTCAGCGTCACCGACTGACCGGCAACCGCGCGCGGCAGATCGCCGTCAAAGGTGACGATGGATTTGACGGTGGTGGTCCGCCCCGAGGGCAGTACGCGGATCGCATCGCCGGGGCTGACGCTGCCCGAGCCGATCTGCCCGGCAAAGCCGCGGAAATCGAGGTTGGGGCGGTTGACCCATTGCACCGGCATGCGGAAGGGGCCGTCCTGCATGCGGGCAGTGTTGATTTCGGCCTCTTCCAGATGGGCCAGCAACGAGGGCCCCTGATACCAGGGCATCGCGGCGCTGCGCGTCACGATATTGTCGCCTTTCAGCCCCGAAATCGGAATCGGCAGGAAGCTGTCCATGCCGATCTGCTGCGCGAAATGCGAGTAATCCTTGACGATCTCGTAGAACCGCTCGGCGGAATAGCCGACCAGGTCCATCTTGTTGACCGCCAGCACCACATTGCGAATCCCCAACAGCTTGACCAGATAGCTGTGGCGCCGGGTTTGGGTCAGCACACCCTGCCGCGCGTCGATCAGGATCACGGCCAGATCGGCGGGCCCGGCACCCCGCCCCCCGTTGCCGGGGGGTTGTTCGTGCCCCGGGGGGGCGGCGGCGGCGCAACTTGGCTTTGCCGGGGGAA
>CALLZQ010000043.1 GCA_937858255.1 uncultured Tabrizicola sp. | reverse complement strand
CGATGGGGTTGTCGCGCGACACTCTGGCGCGCTGGCTGTTCCGCGATCTGTTCAACACCTGACGTTCAAAGCCGAGGCCCCCGATGCCACATGACCATTCCCCCGCCGCCGCGGGCGACCTGCCGCCCGCCCGACATTTGCTGACGGCGGCACCGCCGCAGACCTATGATCTGGTTGTCCTGAGCTATGAACAGCGGCTGATGCGGCGCAAAAGGCTGGAAACCGTGCATGGCGAGGGGTTTCTGGTCGATCTGCCCGAGGTGACGAACCTTGATGCCTATTGGGGGTTCGCGCTGGAGGATGGCCGTGCGATCCAGATTATCGCCGCCGAGGAAGAGATCCTCTCTGTCACCGGGCCTGATCTGGCGCGGCTGGCCTGGCATATCGGCAACCGCCACACGCCCTGCCAGATTGAGGCCGGGCGGCTGGTGATCCGGGCCGATCACGTCTTGCGCGCCATGCTGGAGCGTCTGGGGGCTGTGGTTACACCGGGGCAAGAGCCTTTCACCCCCGAGCTGGGCGCCTATGGGCTGGGCCGCCCGATGGGGCATGACCATGGCCCCGATCATGACCACGATCATAGCCATGGTCACAGCCATACGCATGGTCACCGCCATGTGCATCACCATTCCTCGCACCATTCCCATGAGGCGGATGAGGAAGAGACCGGCGAGGCATGAGCGCCGACCTCCTCAGCCTTGTGCAATGGCTGTCCCCCGCCTTTCCGACCGGGGGGTTTGCCTATTCGCACGGGCTGGAGGCCGCGATTGCCAGCGGCAAGGTTGGTGATGCCGGGGCCTTGCGACACTGGCTGGCCGAGGTGCTGGAGTTCGGCGCCGGGCGGCAGGACGCGATCCTGCTGGTCGCGGCGCTGCGCGCAGGCGCCGATTACGCGATGCTCGACACGCTGGCGCGGGCGCTGCAACCCAGCGCCGAGCGGCTGGCGGAGACGCTGAACCAGGGCACCGCCTTCGCCGAGACGGTCTCGGGCCTGACCGGGCGTGATCTGCCGCCGCGATGTCTGCCGGTTGCCGTGGGCGAGGCGGCCGCACCCCTCGATCTGACGGCCGAGCAGGTGGTGGGCCTCTATCTGCATGCCTTTGCCGCCAATCTGGCGGGGGTGGCGATGCGCTTCATGCCGCTGGGTCAGCAGGCCGGGCAGGCGGCGCTGGCGGCGCTGCATCCGCTGATTGCCGAGATGGCGGCACAGGCCGGCGGCTGGACGCTGGAGGATCTGGGCAGTGCCGCGCTGGGCGCCGATATGTCGGCGCTGCATCATGAGACAATGGATGTAAGGATTTTCAGAACATGAGTGCGAATGGCCCGCTGCGGGTGGGGATCGGTGGCCCGGTGGGCGCTGGCAAGACAACGTTGACCGAGCAATTGGCGCGGGCGCTGGCCCCGCGCTGTTCAATGGCGGTGATCACCAATGACATCTACACGCGCGAGGATGCCGAGTATCTGATGCGCGCGCAGGTCCTGCCGGCGGAACGGATCGTCGGGGTGGAAACCGGCGGCTGCCCGCACACCGCGATCCGCGAAGATGCCAGCATCAACCTTGCCGCGATTGCCGATCTGCGGGCGGCGCATCCCGATCTCGACCTGATCCTGATCGAATCGGGGGGCGACAATCTGGCGGCGACCTACAGCCCGGAACTGGCCGACCTGACCATCTATGTGATCGACACCGCCGCCGGGCAGGACATCCCGCGCAAACGGGGGCCGGGGGTCACGCGCTCGGATCTGCTGGTGGTGAACAAGACCGATCTGGCGCCCTATGTCGGGGTCGATCCGGTGCTGTTGGAGGAAGATACCCGCCGGGCGCGCGGCACCCGACCCTATGTCATGGCGCAGTTGCGGCAGGGGCGGGGGCTGGGACAGGGTCT
>CALLZQ010000042.1 GCA_937858255.1 uncultured Tabrizicola sp. | reverse complement strand
GCCGTATTCGGCGGTGTTCGAGATCGAGTAGTTCATGTTGGCGATGCCGCCTTCGTAGATCAGGTCAACGATCAGCTTCACTTCGTGCAGGCATTCGAAATAGGCCATTTCCGGCTCGTAGCCGGCCTCGACCAAGGTTTCAAAGCCCATGCGGATCAGTTCAACGAGGCCACCGCAGAGAACGGCCTGCTCACCGAACAGGTCGGTTTCACATTCCTGACGGAAGTTGGTCTCGATGATGCCCGAGCGCCCGCCACCGATGGCCGAGCAGTAGGACAGGCCGATTTCCATCGCCTTGCCGGTGGCGTCCTGATGAACGGCAACGAGGCAGGGCACGCCGCCGCCCTTGGTGTATTCGCCGCGCACAGTGTGGCCGGGGCCCTTGGGCGCCATCATGATCACGTCAACGCCGGGCTTCGGCTCGATCAGGCCGAAATGCACGTTCAGGCCGTGGGCGAAGGCAATCGCAGCACCTTCGCGCAGGTTGTCATGCACATATTTTTTGTAGGTGGCGGCCTGAAGTTCGTCAGGCATGGTGAACATGATCAGGTCGCACCAGGCAGCGGCTTCGGCGATGCCCATGACCTTGAGCCCTTCGGCTTCGGCTTTCTTGGCCGAGGGCGAGCCTTCGCGCAGCGCGACGACGAGGTTCTTGGCGCCCGAGTCGCGCAGGTTCAGCGCATGGGCATGGCCCTGGCTGCCATAGCCAAGGATGGCGACTTTCTTGTCCTTGATCAGGTTGATGTCGCAGTCACGATCATAATAGACGCGCATGGCGGTCCCCTTCATTGTTGATGGCGCGACAATAGGGTGAAACCGGCGCTGAAAGCTGCGTTATTTGACGAATTTTGAAAAACATGAACAACATCATTCGTCAATTTGATGTGCGGTGGATAAATCATGCAGATCGACGAAACGGACCGACGAATTGCGGCACTATTTGGCCGAACCGGCGATCGAGCGTGCGCTGCTGGCCGAGCGGGCCGGGGTGACGCCGGCGACATTGTGGCGGCGGCTTGAACGATTGCGCGAGGCCGGGGTGATCCGTGCCGAGACGGCGGTGGTCGATTGGCCTTCGCTGGGCTATGCGGTTGAGGTCAGCCTGCGCTTTACCCTCGACAAGACCCATCCGCGGGCCTTTGACGAATTCATCGTCGCCGCCCGAGAGGTGCCCGAAGTGGTGGCGATCGAGACCTTTCTGGGGCGTGTCGATGTGCGTCTGAACGTGATCGCGCGGGATATGGCGCATTATCAGGAAGTTTATCGCCGACGTATCCTGACCCTGCCGCATATTGCCGAGCTGGAGGCGCTGATGCTGATTTCGACCATCAAGGATGCCGAGGGGCTGCCGCTATGATCGACCTTGATGATACCGACCGGGCCATTCTGCGGGCAATGTCACTCGATGCCACGGTATCGGCCGGGGCGCTCGGGCGGCGATTGGGTCTGTCGCAGCCGGCCGCCTGGCGGCGCGTGCGGCGGCTGGAAGAGGCAGGCGTCTTGGCCGGACGGCGGGTCGAGGTGGATCGCGCTGCCCTGGGATTCGGCGTGACGGTGTTCCTCGGGGTGAAGCTCGCGACCAAGGGCCGCGTGAGCCTTGAGGATTGCGGGCGGTGACGGCGATCCCCGAGGTGCAGGTGGTTCAGCATGTGCTGGGGCTGTTCGATTACCGCCTGAGGGTGGTTGCGCGGGACATTGCTGATTTCGAGCGGGTATTGCGGCGCCGGATCATGACCCTGCCCGGGGTGGGAAATGTCGAGGCCAATGTACTCTTGACCGAGGAGCGTCGGCCGGGGCCCTTGGGATAGCCGTCGTTGGGGGCACTCTGCGCCCCATGGAAATCGGCCCCACGAATTTTTCGTCCCCCAAGGATATTTTTGAACAGATGAAGGGGCCGGGTTAAGGTGGCGCGAACAGAGGAGATCGCGCGATGGCCGGACTGCATGCCCATATCGACCCCGAAGGGTTGGAAGAATTCTCGGTGGTGTTTACCGACCGAAGCCTGAATCACATGTCGGCGCGGTTTCAGCAGGTAATGCGCGATATCTCGGAGATGCTGAAAGAGGTGTATCGCGGCAGTGCCGTGGCCCTGGTTCCGGGGGGCGGCAGCTATGCGATGGAGGCCGTGGCACGGCAGTTCGGGCAGGGGCGGGTGCTGATCCTGCGCAACGGCTGGTTCAGTTATCGCTGGACGCAGATTTTCGAGGCCGGCGGATTTGGGGGTGAGCAGGAGGTGGTCATGGCGCGGCAGGGCGGAAATGCCGCTGTCGCCCCCTATGCGCCGCCCCCTATCGAAGACGTAGTGGCGCGGATCCGGGCGCTGCGGCCAGAAGCGGTGTTTGCGCCGCATGTCGAGACCAGTGCCGGTATCATTCTGCCCGATGGCTATATCAAAGAGATGGCGGCGGCAGCGCATGAGGTGGGGGCGCTGATGGTGCTGGACTGCATCGCCAGCGGCTGCATCTGGGTCGATATGACAGAGACCGGGGTCGATGTGCTGATCTCGGCGCCGCAAAAGGGCTGGTCGGCCTCGCCCTCGGCGGGAATTGTGGTGATGTCAGCGGCGGCAGAGGCCCGTCTCGAGGCAACACAGGCCAATAGTTTCGCGTTGGATCTGAAGAAGTGGCGGGCGATCATGACTGCCTATGAAGGCGGCGGGCATGCCTATCACGCGACGATGCCCACCGATGCGCTCTTGGGGTTTCGCGATGCGATGCTTGAGACCCGGGCCATGGGTTTTGCCGAGGCCAAGGCGGCGCAATGGGAATTGGGCCGGGCCGTCCGGGCGTTGATGGCGTCCCGGGGGGCAATCTCGGTCGCGGCCGAGGGCTTTGGCGCGCCGGGCGTGGTCGTCAGCTATACGGACGATCCGGCGATTCAGAATGGCGCGAAATTCCGGGCTCAGGGGTTGCAGATCGCGGCAGGGGTGCCATTGCAGCTGGGCGAGGGGCCAGAGTTCCGTACCTTTCGCATTGGTCTTTTCGGTCTCGACAAGCTGAAGGATGTGCCCGGCACGCTGGCGCGGCTTGAGCGCGCGGTCACCAGGGTGCTTTAGGGCCGCAAAATCCTTGCAAGGATTTTGACAAATTTCTTGTAAGAAATTTGCCCTTATCGCAGACCGAGACCGGCCCGCATCAGCGTCTTGCGCAGGGGTGCCACGGAATAGAGGGTATTCAGCGCCGAGGCCCGCAGATCACGCAGGCCCTGCGCCCCGATCATCGAGGCACGATTGAGCAGGTCGATGCCACGCAGCCGGGCCTGCACCTCCCAGTGGCGCGCGCGGTGATATTTGTCGAGCATCGCGGCGCTGCCGATGTCACCGGGTGCTGCCTGAGCGAGATCGAGCAGGCAGCGCAGATCGGCGAGGCTCATGTTCAGGCCCTGTGCGCCGATCGGTGGCACGACATGGGCGGCTTCGGCGATCAAGGCACAGCGTTCGCCCGACATCCTTGCGGCGATCTGGCTGATGATCGGCCAGACCGTCAGCCGGCTGGCAAGGGTGAGCGGCCCGAGGATGTGGCAAGAGCGGGCATTCATCTCAGCCTCGAAATCTGCGGTTGGCAGGGCCTGCAACCGGGCGATATTGGCGGCGGTTTCCATCCAGACCACGGCCGAGGCGGGCAATCCGTCGCGGTCGGGCAGCGGCACCAGCGTGAACGGCCCGCCCGAGCGGTGGATCTCGGTCGAGATATTCTGATGCGGCAAGGGGTGGGTCACGCTGAAGGCCAGCGCCTTTTGCCCATAGCGGATGGTTTCGACCGGAATGTTGAGCGACTGACGGATCAGCGACTCACGGCCATCGGCGCCAATGACCAGCCGCGCCCGAAACCGACTGCCATCGGTCAGGCTGACCAGCGCCTCGCCCTGACGGGTCAGCAGCGATTGCGTCGCAGTGCCGGGACGAAAGTCGACATTCGGCAATTCGGCCAGCCGTGCGACCATCTCGCGCCGCAACAGCCAGTTGGGCAGATTCCAGCCAAAGGGCTGATCCGACAGGTCGGCGGCATCGAAATCCTTGATGATGCGCGGCTCGGGCACGGGGCCGCCGGCGTCAACGATGCGCATGATCTGCAGTGGCGCGGCATGCGGGGCCAGCCGCTCCCACAGACCCGCCGCTGTCAAGACCGGCAGCGAGGGTTGCAGAAAGGCGGTGGTCCGCAGATCGGCGCCGGCCTCTTTATCCGAAGTGACGGGGGGGCTGGGGTCGACGCAGGTGACATGGTATCCCGCAGCGCCAAAGGCTGCGGCTGCGGTCAGACCGGCAACGCCGCCGCCGGAAATCAGGATATCGGTGTCACTGCGCATGGCCGGAGTCTCCTTCCGGCCGGAACATAGGCCGGGCGGCCCGGAAAGCGAAGCGACAAAGCGTAGCGCTCGGCCTCAGGGCCGGCTGATGGCGAGGAAAAGCAGAAACATCACCGGCACCAGCGTCAGCGCCACCAACGTCAGAACAACCGGGCCGATGGCGACGGCGGCAATGATCACCGCGATCAGCACGGCAAAGATGGCCAGCAACAGGCGCGTGGTGCCTGACAGGCCGCTGGTCGTCTCAGGGGTCTCGGTCATGGTGGTGGCGGACATTGGTTCTTCCCTCGCTTCATGCTGCGGTGCAGCATTGACATAGGCGTTGCCGCGCCAGTCAGCCATTGGGCGGAATGCCGCAGCCCAGAGTCAGCTTTGGGATTGCCCGGCAAGCGCCGTCAGAAAGCCGGTCAGATCATCGGTGTGAAACTGGATATGCGCGGCCGGGCTGGGGGTCGGCGCAACATGCACCGTACGCATGCCCATTGCATGAGGCGCAACGAGGTTGCGGGTGTCATCCTCGAACATTGCCGCCCGTTCGGGCCTGACGCCATCAAGGGCAAAAATCTTTTCAAAGGCTGCCCGCTCGGGCTTGGGCAGAAAACCGGCATGTTCCACCCCGTATACCGCGTCAAATACCCCTTCGAGTCCACGGGCCTGCAATACCTTGGCGGCATAGATGGTATCGGCATTGGTATAGACGATACGCCGCCCCGGCAGGGCGCCGATCTGCGCTGCCAAATCCGGATCAGGAGAAAGCGGAGAAAAATCAATGTCATGGACATCCATCAGATAGTCCATCGGCTCGATCCCATGTTCATGCATCAGCCCGGCGAGGGTCGTGCCATAGAGCGCCCAATAGCTGGCGCGCAGATGATCGGCATGGTCGCGGCTGACGCCCAGACGGCGCGACACCCAGGTTGTCATCCGTTCTTCGATCTGGTCGAAGAGCCGCATCTGCGGCGGGTAAAGCGTGTTGTCGAGGTCGAACACCCAGGTTTCGACATGTGAGAAGCTGTTGCGCACCATGCAGCCTTCCTATCGCTCTGCTGCTCTGGCGGCAATCCCGGAGACGGGCAAGACCCCGGTCTGCTTGCCAAATGGGGGGCGCCGGCTGTAGCGTCGGGCCAGAAGTGACAGGACGGGACAGGCCGGTGCAGAAAGATGCCTATACGCTGATCCTAGAGGCGATCGAGGCGGGAACCTACAAGCCCGGCGACCGGCTGGGGGAATCGGAACTGGCCGAACGTCCGGGGGGCAGCCGCACCCCCCCGCGTGGAGCGCTGCAAAGGCTGGGAACCCAGCCGAGGCTGACACGCGACGGGCGCAGTCTGATCGTTGCCTCGCTGGATCACAATCAGTTGGCCGAACTCTATGTCGTGCGAACCGAACTTGAGGGGCTGGCCGCACGTCTGGCCGCGCGCCATGCCACGGATGAGGAAATCCGGGTGCTGCGCGGGATGGTGCGCGATGACCGGCAATTGATGGACAAGCCGCGCGAACTGGCCCGGGCGAACAAGCGCTTCCACCGGCAGATCCATCTGGCCAGCCATAATCGCTTTCTGGTGCAGCAACTTGACCTTGTGCATCGCTCGATGGCGCTGATGGCGACGACCTCACTGGCTGCCGAGGGGCGCAGCGAGGTGGCGCTGACCGAGCATGACCAGATCGTCGGTGCCATCGAGGCGCGCGATGGTGAGGGCGCCTATCAGGCGCTCAAGGCACATATCAGCCGTGCCTTTGAGACGCGGCTGCGGGTGGATGCGGGCGAATTGCGGCTTAAAACCTAGCCGCCGGTGCTATCGAATTCGCCATGGGTGGTCTTGTCCCAGTAAAAGGGCTTGCGCAACAATTCCCAGATAGCCTTGTACGAGGCCAGCGAGCCCAGTGGAAAATAGATATGCAAGGTGGGAATCCACAGTGGATTCAGCCTGTGCCGGGTGCGGCGCATCGCAAACCAGTTGAACCACAGGTTCGCCAGTTCGGTGACCACAAAGATGGTGATCAGCATCAGGTAGGCGGGGCGGGGCAGGGCGGCATAGATCGGATGCTCGACCCCGAACAGGCTGATCCAGAAAGACCAGATTACCGGCGCCAGCACGAATTGCGATAATGAGCCGATGAACAGGATCTGAAAGCCGATGAATTGCCAGGCACCAAGTTGCCGCCACAACAAGCGAGGGGCGCGCATATGGCTGGCATAGGTCATCATATAACCCTTGAGCCAGCGTGACCGCTGTTTGACCCAAGGCAGCGCCCGGCAATTCGCCTCTTCATGGGTTGTGGTGTCGATCAGTTCGGTCCGATACCCCATCCGGGCCAGACGGATGCCCAGATCGGCATCCTCGGTCACATTATGGGCATCCCATCCGCCCAGTTCCTCAATCGCCTTGCGCCGGAAGAACAGCGTGGTGCCCCCCAAGGGAACCGGCAGGCCAAGTCTTTGTATTCCTGGCAGGATCAGGCGGAACCATGTCGCATATTCGATGGTAAAGCAGCGCGACAGCCAATTGGTGCGCGGGTTGTAGAAGTCGAGTACGCCTTGCAGGCAGACCACCTCGGGGCCCCGGCTGTGAAACCGTTCCACCACCTTGCGGATTTGATCGGGTTCGGGTGCGTCTTCGGCATCGTAGACGCCCACAATACTGCCCCGGCAGTGATCAAGCGCAAAATTCAACGCCCGTGGCTTGGTCTTCAACCGCCCGTCCGGCACCACCACCACCCGCATCCATGGCGGCAGGTCGGTTGCGGCCAGCGCATTGCGGGTCAGGCTGTCCTCGGCCTCGACCACCAGAACGATGTCGAGCAATTCCTGCGGGTAATCCAGTCGCGCCAGCCGGCGGATCAGGCGCGGCGCGATGCTGGCCTCACGATACAGCGCGACCATGACCGAGACCACGGGCAGCCGGGCGATCACCGGCGGCTCTGGGGCCTCGGCGGGCTGGGGCAACGCCTCGGTCGCAACGGCGGCGATCTTCAGCAGCGTGACGGCGGTCATGGTCAGCAAGGTCCAGCCAAAGGCCAACCACAGCATAAACATCGGAAAAATCAGCGACAGGATCAACGTGCCGACAAGGCCCGAGGCCAGCGGCCAGAACATGCGGCTGCCGGTCAGATTGCGGCAACTGAGGGCGGGCGGCACGCGCTGCTCGGCCAGATGTGCAAGCCCGTGGCCCCGCAGGCGCAACAATGCGGCCTCAATCGCCTCGGGCCGGGCGATCACCATCAGGCAGGGGCCAAATTTCTCTTCAAGCCAAGGGCGGCGGGCGGCAAAATCCTCGGGCCTTGCCGTGGCGATCACGGTCAGCCCGCCGGCATGGCAGATCGGCAGAAGCTGATGGTGCAGGCAGGCGGTCGCGCCAAGCCGGTCGATCAACCGCACATCGGGCCGTTCCTCGGCGAGAGAGAGGACGCGGGTGTTCCAATGCCGGGCCAAGGCCTCATACAGGGTGTCGCGCGGCACCAGATTGCGGGCGATCAGCACATCGACCAACCGGCCGCCGCGTCTGGCCTGAATATTCAGCGCCTGCACCATCTGATCGCCGGTGATCAGCCCCTGACGCATCAGGGCGACCGGCAACTGGCTGGCACGCCCGCCCGGTGCCACAGCCGGGGCCGTGGACTGAACCGACAAGAGGCTGAGCGGGGCAGCGGGCATGGCACCTCGAGAGGCTAAACGCCCCGCGACCCTCGCATGGACAAGGTTAATGCCGGGTTAAGCCGCGCCGAAGACTGGCCCGTGACGCTCAGGCGGCGCGGCGGGCACGCATGGCGGCGGCAAAACGGTCGAACAGGTAATAGCTGTCCTGCGGGCCGGGGCTGGCCTCGGGGTGGTATTGCACCGAGAAGACCGGCTTGCCATCCACGGCAATCCCGCAATTGGTGCCATCGAACAGCGAGACATGTGTCTCGCTGACGCCCTGCGGCAGGGTATCGGCATCGACGGTAAAGCCATGGTTCATCGAGGTGATTTCAACCTTGCCGGTGGTCACATCCTTGACCGGATGGTTGGCCCCGTGATGGCCGTGGTTCATCTTGCGGGTCTTGGCACCCAGGGCGAGTGCCAGCATCTGATGGCCAAGACAGATGCCGAACAGCGGCAGATCGGCCTTGAGGACGCCCTGAATCATCGGCACGGCATAGCTGCCGGTCGCCGCCGGATCCCCGGGGCCGTTCGACAGGAACACCGCCTCCGTGCCGTCGCCGAGGACGGTCTCGAAGCTACTGTCCGCCGGGACCACACGCACGTGGAAGCCCATCGAGCGCAGGTTGCGCAGGATGTTCCACTTGGCGCCGTAGTCCACCACCGTCAGGCGGTAGACGCGCTCGCCCACTCCCACGGGCTCCGGAAGGCACACGGCGCACGTCGCACCCTCGTCCCAGACGGACGCGCGCCCGCGCGTCACGACCTGCACCAGGTCCTCCCCGCTCA
>CALLZQ010000041.1 GCA_937858255.1 uncultured Tabrizicola sp. | reverse complement strand
TCCTGAAATCCGGCACTTATTACGAATTCGAAATTCAGGGCGACGGCAGTCAGGAACTGGGTCTTGCCGGTGCCGAGTTCTTCCGCGCCATCTGGATCGACGAGATCGTGGTCGAGGGGCTGGAGATCCGCCCCCTTGGCCTCGATTCCATCGAATTCGATGAGGCGGGCGAAATGGAAATCGGCTTTGTCGCCATCAAGCCGGGGCGCTATGAATTGCGCGTGCCCGGGACGACGGGCGATTTGCAGCGGGTGGAGATCACCATCGAGTGAGCCTGTCGGTCGAAAACCTGTCCTTCCGCTACGGGCCCAAGCAGGCGCTCGACCAGGTGGGCTTTGCGCTCGGCCCGGGTTTTACCGCCCTGCTGGGGCCGAACGGGGCTGGGAAATCGACGCTTTTCGCCCTGTTGACCGGGTTGTTCAGCGCCCGCCATGGCCGGATCACCATTGCCGGTCATGACATGGCCCGCAGCCCCCGTGCCGCGCTGGCCCGCATGGGCGTGGTCTTTCAGCAGCCGACGCTAGATCTGGACCTGACAGTGCGGCGCAACATGCTCTATTTCGCGGCGCTGCATGGGATCTGGGGGCGTGAGGCCGAACGCCGCGCCGATGAGGCGCTGGCACGGCTGGGCATGGCCGACCGTGCGGCCGAGCCGGTGCGCGCCCTGAACGGCGGCCATCGCCGCCGGATGGAGATTGCCCGCGCCCTGTTGCACCACCCGGCGGTGCTGCTGCTCGACGAGCCGACCGTGGGCCTCGACGCGGCTGCCCGCGCCGCCATCGTCGCCCATGTGCATGATCTGGCCGATGCCGGGCTGACCGTGCTTTGGGCCACGCATCTGACCGATGAAATCCGGCCCGCCGATCACCTGTTGGTGCTGCATCAGGGACGGTTGCGGGTGGATGCCCGGGCCGATGCCTTTGCGCCCGAGGGCGGGCTGCAAGCCGCCTTCCTCGACCTCACCACCGGCAACGGGGCGCCGCAATGATCTGGCTGACCGCCCTGATGGCCATCCTGCATCGTGAGGCGCTGCGCTTTCTGGGGCAGCGGGGTCGGCTGATCGCGGCGCTGGTGCGCCCCCTGGTCTGGCTCTTCATCTTTGCCGCCGGCTTTCGCGCGGCGCTGGGGCTGTCGATCACCCCGCCCTATCAGACCTATATCACCTATGACACCTATATCGTGCCCGGGCTGATGGGGATGATCTGCCTGTTCAACGGCATGCAATCCTCGCTCTCGCTGGTTTATGATCGCGAGATGGGGTCGATGCGGCTGTTGCTGACGGCGCCGCTGCCACGCTGGTGGCTCTTGTTTGCCAAGCTCTTGGCCGGCACGCTGGTGTCGCTCTTGCAATGCGCGGCTTTCTGGGCAATCGCGCTGGGGTTCGGCGTCAAGCTGCCGGTCTGGGGCCTGCTGACCGCGCTGCCGGCGCTCTTGCTCTCGGGCCTGATGCTGGGGGCGCTGGGTCTGCTCTTGTCCTCACTGGTGCGGCAGCTTGAAAATTTCGCCGGGGTGATGAATTTCGTGATCTTCCCGATGTTCTTCCTGTCTTCGGCGCTTTATCCGCTGTGGAAGATGGCCGAGGCGTCGCCGCTGCTGGCGCGGGCCTGCGCCATCAACCCCTTTACCCAAGCCGTCGAACTGATCCGTTTCGCCGCCTATGGGCAACTCAATGCCGCCGCCCTTGGCTGGACAGCGCTGGCCCTTGCGGTCTTTGCCGCCGGCGCCATCTGGGGCTATGACCCGGCGCGCGGCCAGATCCGCAGCCGGAAATAGCCTTTTAACGATCTCCGGGCACGCCATAGCTGGGGGCAACCGTCGGATCCTCGGCCCGCTGCACATAGGCAGCCATCTGCGGCCGATAGACCGCCCAGGCCGCCTCCAGCGCGGTAATCGGGCAATCCTTTGTCCAGTCCACGCGCAGATCGACAACGGGCCAGGTCAGCCGGTCGGCAATCTTCATCCCGGCCGAATGTACCGGCCCCGCCTCGCCTCCGGCCTCCAGCCCGGCGCGCAACGCTGCCATCAGCCGGTCGCCAAAGGCCCCCGCCGCCGCCACATAGGCCGCCAGCATCGCCCCCGGCACCGCCTCATCTGCCAGCAGATTCCCTGCCGCCGCCGCCGCCTCGCCCCGCACCTCGGCCCAGCGCCCCAGCACCTGCCTGCCTGAATGAATCGCCACTCCCCCGGTGGCATCCACCGCAAGCAATTGACGGTAATCGACATGGGCCCGACCAGAGATGAGCGCGGCCATCGCCGCTGCTGCCCCCTCCCCCGCCGCCAGACGGTCCAACAGCAGCGGCCCCAGCGCCGGATCGGTGACATTCTGGCTCGCCACCACCCCCACGCCTGCCCGCACATGCGCACAGCGCGCCGCCACCGCCGGCGAGGAAGAGGCGATCACCATGCCGAACTGACCCGTCGAGGCACAGCGGGCGATCAAGGAAAAGGTCATGAGTCAGGTCTCCTTGTGAATACAGTACCGGGCTCATCACGTCTGCCCGAGGGGACAGATCCGACACCCCGCGCCCCCTCGCCCGGATGAAAGCGCATTTTTCTGTCCCTAAATATCCTCGGGGGGAAGGCGGATCGCCTTGGCGATCTGCCGCGGGGGGCGACGCG
>CALLZQ010000040.1 GCA_937858255.1 uncultured Tabrizicola sp. | reverse complement strand
AAAGGGTAACCTTGGCGCGAACGGCATCGTTGGGGCGGGCACGCCGCTGGGCGTCGGCGCGGCGCTGGCCAGCCAGATCAAGGGCTCGGATGCGGTGACGGTGACCTTTACCTCGGACGGCGCCTCGAACAACGGCACCTTCCTTGAGGGGCTGAACCTCGCCGCGATCTGGAATCTGAACTTCATTCTGGTGATCGAGAACAACCAATATGCGGTATCGACCACGATCGAAGAATCGACCCGGGAAACCGCGCTTTACAAGCGTGGCGAGGCGCTTGGCGTTCCGAGCCGTCGCGTCGACGGGAACGACCCGCTCGCCGTCTACGACGCCATCGAAGAATGCGCCAAGCTCTGCCGCGAAGGAAAAGGCCCCTTCCTGATCGAGGCGGTCACCCATCGTCACACCTGCCACCATGTGAACGATCCGGGCGCCTATATGCCCGAGGAAAAGAAGAAATATTACGCCGAACGCGATCCGGTCGTCCGGGCGCGTCAATACCTGCTCGACATGACCGATCTGAGCGAAGAGCAGATCGCGGCCTTTGATGCCGAGATCGAACAGGAATTCGCCGATGCCGTGAAGTTCGCTCAGGCGAGCGACGAGGTCTCGGTCGAGGAATTCAAGGCGTTTCTTGAGACATACTGACCGGGAGGAACGGTTTCATGGCTGATCGTGAGATCATGTATCGCGACGCCCTGCGCGAAGCGATTGACGAAGAGATGGGCGCGAACCCCGATGTATTCATCATCGGCGAGGGCATCGCGGAACGGGGCGGTTCGTACAAGGTGACCGAGGGCCTCTTGGCCAAATACGGCAAGCTGCGTGTGCGGGATACGCCGATTGCCGAGGCCGGGATGATCGGTGTCGGTGTCGGCGCGGCGATTGCCGGGGCGCGGCCCATCGTCGAGATCCTGTATGTGGATTTCGCCATGCTGGGCATGGAGATGATCGTCAATCAGGCGGCGAAGTTCCGGCTGATGACGGGCGGCAATGGCCGGGTGCCCTTTATCATGCGGACCCAAGGGGGCACCGGCGGCGGCGTGGCCGCGCAGCACAGCCAGAGCCTTGAGGCGCTGTTCTATCACATTCCGGGGCTGAAGGTCGTCATGCCTTCGACCCCCTATGACGCCAAGGGCCTGCTGAAATACGCCCTGCGGCAGGACGATCCGGTGATGTTTCTGGAGCATAAGCACCTCTACATGACCAAGGGGATGGTGCCGGACAGCGAATATGTGATCGAATTCGGCAAGGCCGATATCAAGCGGCAGGGCAGCGATGTCACCGTGATCGCCTGGTCGAACATGGTGCCGCGTACGCTGGCGGCGGCTGAGGAACTGGCCAAGCAAGGTATCTCTTGCGAGGTCATTGACCCGCGCACTCTCTCGCCCTTGGATACCGATACGATCCTTGCCTCGGTCGCCAAGACCAAGCGGGTGGTGATCGTGCAAGAGGCGGTGCGCCGGGGCGGTGTGGCCTCGGACATCGCCAGTATCATTCAGGAAAAAGCCTTCTTTGACCTCGACGCCCCGGTGTCGATCGTCGCCGGTCTGAACACGCCGATCCCGTTCAATCTGGAACTGGAAAAGGCCTCGGTCCCGCAGATGAACGATGTGATCAATGCCGTGAAGTCGGTGTTGTACCTTGATCTTCCCCTGGCGGCGGAGTGAGGGCCATGTCACTTCATATTCTGGAAAAACTGGCCCAGACCAACCCCGATTGCGAGATTTGGTGGGATAGCTCCCCACTCGTCTATGCCTCTTGGCGCAAAAAGGTGCTGGCCTCGGCGCCCGAAGGCAAGCGCGCTGATTGGGCAGCGCAGCTTGACCGGCTGTTTCACCCCGAAACGGTGGAACAGACCGGCGAGATGGGCTTTCGCGGTGTGACCACCAACCCGCCGCTGTCATTGCAGGCCTTGCAGGACGATCCGGCCTTTTGGTCGGACCGCATCCGCCAGATTGCGGCGGGCATGGCGGCGCCGACGGTCGAGCGGGTGTACTGGACGCTTTACTTGGAAATCGTGCGCCGGGGTGCCGAGCAGATTTACTCTGTCTGGGAGAAATCCGGCGGGCGATATGGCTATGTCTCGGGCCAGACCGATCCGCGTTTTGTCACCGACTTTGACAAGATGCTGGCGCAGGGGCTGGAGCTTGCGGCGCAGGGACCGAATGTGATGGTCAAGATCCCCGGCTCGAAAGAGGGCTATGCCGTCATCGAGGAACTGACGGCGCGCGGGATCTCGACCAACAACACCACCTCGTTCACCGTGCCGCAATATGTGGCCTGCATGAGCGCGGT
>CALLZQ010000039.1 GCA_937858255.1 uncultured Tabrizicola sp. | reverse complement strand
CGGGCAACCCGGGGGGGTGCGGGGCGCCCCCTGCGGGTCCCTGCCCGGGCGGGCGGTGGCAATGAAACTTTGCGCGACGTGCCGGGCCAGCGGCGCACCATGGCGGCGGCGGATCAGGTGCAGCATCAGATCCTGCGCCGGGGCCGCCCCGCCTGCGGTCATGCGGTTGCGGTCGATGACATAGCGATCCGGCAAAACCTCGACCGCCGGGTGGGCCGCGGCCAGATCCTCTAGATCCTCCCAATGCACGGTGGCGCGATAGCCCGCCAGCAGCCCCGCCCGCGCCATCACCCATGGCGCGGCGTCGATCCCGCCGACAAGGGCAAAGCGCGGCGCCATCTGCCGCAGATCGCGGATCAGCGGGCGCGTCGCCACCTCGGCCTGACGATAGCCTGCGATGACGATCAGCACCTCGGCCCCCTCGGCGGCAACCAGCGCCCCGGTTGCGGGCAGCGACAGCCCGCAGGTCAGCGGCGCGGGCTGCCCATCGGGGGTGACGATGCGCCAACGAAACCCCTCCCACCCCAGATGCCGGTTGGCCGCCCGGAGCGGGTCAAGCACCGAGGCGACCTCTAGGATCGAGGCATGGGGCAACACCAGAACCGCAATCGACAGCGGGCCGGAGGCGGGTGAAAACACAGCATTTTCCGTCATGACAATTTCGTAATCTGCAAAGCGTGGCCTGACAAGCCGGATAATCTGACACCGCTTTGTGCCGCGCATGAAAGGACAGCCGATGCCCCTGACCATGAACCGAGAGGTTTTCATCACCTGTGCCGTCACCGGCTCGGGCGGGACGCAGGATCGCAGCCCGCATGTGCCGCGCAGCCCCAAGCAGATTGCCGACAGCGCGATTGACGCGGCCAAGGCGGGCGCGGCGGTGGTCCATTGCCATGTGCGCGACCCCGAGACCGGCAAACCCGCCCGTGACCCCGCGCTTTACCGCGAAGTGACCGAGCGCATCCGCGATGCGGGTGAGGATGTGGTGCTGAATCTGACCGCCGGGATGGGTGGCGACATGCTGTTCGACGGCACCGAGGCCATGAACCGGATGAGCGCGAAATCCGACATGGCAGGCGCGGCCGAGCGGGTGGCGCATGTGGTCGAATGCCGGCCCGAGATCTGCACGCTAGATTGCGGCACGATGAATTTCAACGAGGCCGATTATGTGATGGTCAACACGCCGGGCCTGTTGCGCGACATGGCGGCGCGGATGGTGGCCTCGGGCACAAGGATCGAGATCGAGGCCTTTGACACCGGCCATCTGTGGTTTGCCAAGCAACTGGCCGCCGAGGGGATCATCCCCGACCCGGTTCTGGTGCAGCTTTGCATGGGGGTGCCGTGGGGGGCGCCGGATGACCTGAACACCTTCATGGCGATGGTCAACAATGTGCCGTCGCATTGGCATTGGTCGGCCTTTGCCTTGGGTCGTCACCAGATGCCCTTTGTCGCCGCTGCCGTGCTGGGTGGGGGCAATGTGCGCGTGGGGCTGGAGGATAACCTCTGGCTCGACAAGGGGGTGCTGGCCACCAACGCACAACTGGTCGAACGCGCCGCAACCATCATCGAGAACATGGGCGCGCGGGTGATCACGCCTGCCGAAGTGCGCGCGCGGCTGAAGCTGGAAAAGCGGGCGCCGTTGCCGAAATGAAATGGGCGCTTCCGGTGGTCTTGCTGCTTGCCTCTTGCGTCACACCAATGACGAGGGATGGTCAGCCGATCTCGCGGCTGGAATGCGTGGCCAAGGGCGGATCGGTTTCTGGCATGCGGGGGCAAGCCTGCGTGATGCCAGCGCCTGATGCCGGCAAGGCCTGCACGCGGGCCAGTGATTGCAGCGGGGTCTGCATGGCCGAGACGCGAACCTGCTCGGCCAAGGATGGGGTTTTCGGCTGCTATTCGTTCCTCGATGCGACGGGCAAGGTGGTTGGCCTCTGCCGCGATTGACGGATGTAGCCAGCGGCGGTGGAAAACCGGCGCGGGGAAATGACAGGAAAGGGGCCGGGAATGGCACGCAAGGCGGGGATTATCGGTGGCGGGGTGATCGGTGGCGGCTGGGCCGCGCGGTTCCTGCTCAGCGGCTGGGATGTGGCGGTCTATGACCCCGACCCCGAGGCCCCGCGCAAGGTGGGTGAGGTGCTGGCCAATGCCCGCGCCAGCCTGCCGGCGCTGTCGGATGGACCCATGCCGCCCGAGGGGCGCCTGAGCTTTGCCGCCTCGGTCAGCGAGGCGGTTGAGGGCGCGCATTACATTCAGGAATCTGTGGGGGAGCGGCTGGATCTGAAACACCGCGTCATGGCGCAGATCCAGCAGGCGGCCCCCCTCGGCACGCCGGTCGGGTCGTCTACTTCGGGCTTCAAGCCCAGCGAATTGCAACAGGGCGCGGCGAACCCCGGGGTGATCTTTGTCGCCCATCCGTTCAACCCGGTCTATTTGCTGCCGCTGGCCGAGGTCGTGCCCTCGGCCCGCTCGGACATGGCGGTGATCGAAGCGGCGAAAGAGATCCTGCGCGAAATTGGCATGTTCCCGCTGCATGTCCGCAAGGAAATCGACGCCCATATCGCCGACCGCTTCCTTGAGGCCGTCTGGCGCGAGGCGCTGTGGCTGGTCAAGGACGGCATCGCCACCACCGAGGAAATCGACGAGGCGATCCGCATGGGCTTTGGCCTGCGCTGGGGCCAGATGGGCCTGTTTGAGACCTACCGCGTCGCGGGCGGCGAGGCGGGGATGAAGCATTTCATGGCCCAGTTCGGGCCCTGCCTGCAATGGCCTTGGACCAAGCTGACCGATGTGCCGGAATTCACCGATGAGTTGGTGGACCTGATCGCCGGCCAGTCCGACGCGCAATCGGGCCATTACACGATCCGCGAGTTGGAGCGGATTCGCGACCGCAACCTGATTGGGTTCCTGCGGGTGCTGAAAGAGCGCAACTGGGGCGCAGGCAAGGTACTGTTGGACCATGACGCGCGCCGTCGTGCAGCGATGGCGGACCCGACGCCGGACATGGCCGCACCCATGGAAATGGCGCGGATGACGGTGCTGCCGGGCTGGATCGACTACAACGGCCACATGACCGAAAGCCGCTATCTCTTTGCCGCCTCTGAAACCTCGGATGCTTTCCTGCGCCATATCGGCGCCGATATCGCCTATGTCGGCACCGGCTTCAGCTATTACACCGCCGAGACGCATATCATGCATCTGGGCGAGGCCAAGCTGGGCGAGGCGCTGACCGGCACGGTGCAGGTGCTGCATGCGGATGAAAAGCGGCTGCATATCTTTATCCGCATCCAGAAAGGCGGTGTGGCGGTGGCAACGCTGGAACAGATGCTCTTGCATGTGGATATGAAAGCGGGCCGCGCCTGCGCCGCACCGGCGGCCATTCAGGATCGGCTGATGCCGATTGCCCGCGCCCATGCCGCCCTGCCGCGCCCCGAGGCTGCGGGCCGCCATGTCGGGCAGCGGAAATGAGCCGCCGCGTTCTGATTACGGCGGGGGCGAATGGCATCGGGCTGGTCATGGCCCGCGCCTTCGCCGCCGCTGGCGATCAGGTCTGGGTGACGGATGTCGATGCCGCGCAAATCGCGGCGCTGCCACCGGGTCTGCGCGGAACGGTCTGCGATGCTTCGGATGAGGCGGCGATGGAGGCACTTTTTGCGGAAATCGCGCGAGATTGGGGCGGGCTGGATGTGCTTTGCGCCAATGCCGGGATCAAGGGACCGACGGCTGCGATCGAGGATATGCCGCTGGAGGATTGGCACCAATGCCTTGGCGTCAATCTGGATGGCGCCATGATCGCGGCCAAGTTCGGGGCAAGGCTGATGAAGCCGGCGGGCCGGGGCGTGATGATCTTCACTTCTTCGACCTCGGGCCTTTACGGCACCCCGTTCCGTGCCCCCTATGTCGCGGCCAAATGGGGCGTGATCGGGCTGATGAAGACCGTGGCGATGGAGCTTGGCCCCCATGGCATCCGCGCCAATGCGATCTGTCCCGGATCAGTCAATGGCCCCCGGATCGACCGGGTGATCGCTGCCGAGGCCGCCGCCAAGGGCATGACCGAAGAGGCCGTGCGTCAGGGTTATGCCAGCGGCACCGCCCTGAAACGCCTGTCCGACCCCGAAGACGTGGCGGATATGGCCCTTTTCCTCGCCTCTGACGCGGCGCGCATGATCTCGGGTCAGGCGCTGGCGGTGGATGGCATGACCTATAACGTCGATCCCTGAGGCAAAGATGGATTTCGGACTGAGCGAAGAACAGGCGATGATCGTCGAGACGACCCGCGCCTTTGTCGAGACCGAACTTTACCCGCATGAGGCGATGGTCGAACGTACCGGCCATCTGCCGATCGAACTGATCCGCGAGATCCAGAAAAAGGCCATGGCGGCAGGCCTCTATGCGGCCAATATGCCGGCCGAAGTGGGGGGCGCGGGCCTCGATACCCTGTCTTGGTTGCTATATGAAAAGGAACTGGGCCGGGCCAATTATGCGCTGCACTGGACCTGTGTGGCGCGCCCCTCGAACATCCTCTTGGCCGGCACGCCTGAACAGCGCGAACGCTATCTGATGCCCTGTATCCGGGGCGAGACATGGGATTGCCTCGCCATGACCGAACCCGGCGCCGGGTCAGACCTGCGCGGGATGAAGGCGAGCGCCCGGCAAGAGGGCGCAGACTGGGTGCTGAACGGCACCAAACATTTCATCAGCCATGCCGATGTGGCCGGGTTTACCATCGCCTTCATGGCGACAGGTGAAGAGCAGACGCCGAAGGGCGTGAAGAAAAAGATCACCGCATTTTTCGTCGATAAGGGCACCAAGGGCTTCACCGTCCGCGACGGCTATCGAAATGTCAGCCATCGTGGCTACACCAACGCGGTTCTCGAATTCGACGATTGCCGCGTGCCCGCCGAGAATATCCTTGGCGAAGTGCACAACGGGTTTGACGTGGCCAACACCTGGCTTGGCGCCACCCGACTACAGGTCGCCAGCACCTGCCTTGGCCGGGCGGATCGCGCCCTTGCCCATGCCATTCAATACGCCGCCGACCGTAGCCAGTTCGGCCAGACCATCGGCAAGTTTCAGGGCGTCAGTTTCAAGCTGGCCGATATGGCGATGGAGTTGAAAGCCGCAGAGCTGCTGACCCGCGAAGCCGCGTGGAAATTCGATCAGGGCAGGGTGACCGAGGCCGATATGTCGATGGCCAAGCTGAAGGCGACCGAGGCATTGGCAATGATCGCGGATGAAGCGATTCAGATCCACGGCGGTATGGGGTTGATGGACGAACTGCCGCTGGAACGGATCTGGCGCGATGCCCGCGTCGAGCGGATTTGGGAGGGCACATCGGAAATCCAGCGCCACATCATCAGCCGCGAACTCTTGCGCGCGGTCGGCGGATAAAGAGAGGGGGCGCTGCCCCCTGTCGCTTTGCAGGCAAAGCGCCTTACCCCCGGGATATTTAGAGACAGAAAATGAAGAGAGACAGATCGCGGCGGCGCACTCAAGGTCTTAAGGTTTCATCAACCTTGTTGCGGCAAATTGCTGGCACGGTACAGGCGGGGACGCCGATGACCGTGACAGGAAATGGCACCTCGTCCTCGGTAGGGGGCGGGGTGCTATGAGTATTGTGACACCCCTCATTTTCTGTCTGAAAATATCCTCGGGGGTAAGGGTGTCGCGCAGCGAGGCCCGCAGGGGGCAGACAGCCCCCTGTTCTGGAGGCACGGCGAGGGGCAAGGCATGACCGCTGCGAAACCCTCTGTCAGCATCACGTTTTGTACGCAATGCAACTGGCTTTTGCGGGCCGGCTGGATGGCGCAGGAGCTCTTGTCGAGCTTTGGCGAAGACCTGGCTTCGGTCACATTGGTTCCCGGCTCTGGGGGCATTTACCGGATCGAGGTGGATGGCCATGTCCTATGGGACCGCAGGGCGGACGGTGGTTTTCCCGATGCCCGGCAGGTGAAAACGCGGTTGCGCGATCATTGCTGGCCCGAGCGTGGCCTTGGGCATCTCGACCGGAAGGGGGGCGCCGATGCGTGATCTGGAGCGTTTGCTGCGACCGAAATCCATTGCCGTTCTGGGGGCGGGCTGGGCCGAGAACGTGATCGAGCAATGCCGCAAGATGGGGTTCGACGGGCCGATCTGGCCGGTTCATCCCAAACGGGGCGAGATTGCCGGGTTGCAGGCCTATCCCCGCCTGGTTGACCTGCCGGCTGCGCCGGACGCCACCTTCATTGGCGTAAACCGCTTTGCGACGGTCGAGGTTGTGCGCGAACTGGTCGCGATGGGCGCGGGGGGGGCGATCTGTTTTGCCAGCGGCTGGGAAGAGGCGGGAGAGGCCGGGCTTCAGGCGGATCTTGTTGCGGCGGCGGGCGAGATGCCGATCCTCGGCCCGAATTGCTATGGGGTGATCAACTATCTCGACGGCGCGTTGCTCTGGCCTGATCAGCATGGCGGGCGGCGGGTTGAGCGGGGGGTGGCGCTCTTGAGCCAATCTTCGAACATCGTCATCAACCTGACCATGCAGGCCCGCGGTCTGCCCGTGGCCTATGTCGCTTGTCTCGGCAATGCCGCGCAGGTGGGGCTGGCCGAACTGGCCGGGGCGTTATTGGCAGATGACCGGGTGACGGCGATCGGCATGTATGTCGAGGGGATCGATGACGCCCCCGCCTTTGCTGCCCTGGTCGAGGCGGCCCGGGCTGCGGGCAAGGGGGTGGTCTGCGTCAAATCGGGCAAGACCGAACTCAGCCGGGTCGCGGCCGCCGCGCATACCGCCTCATTGGCGGGGGGCGGGGCTGCGAGTTCCGCCTTTCTGCGCAGCGCCGGCGTGGCCGAGGTGGCGACGCTGGATGCGCTGATCGAGACGCTGAAGATTTTCCATGTTCATGGGCCGCAAACCGGGGCGCACCTGTGTTCGCGGTCCTGGTCGGGGGGCGAGGCGGGGTTGGGGGCGGATATGGCTGCGCCTGTAGGCATCGGCTTTCCGCCCGTGCCCGAGGCGACGTGGACGCGTTTGTCTGACATCCTTGGCCCCATCGTCGCCATCGCCAATCCACTGGATTATCACACCTTCATCTGGGGGGACGGGCCGCGCACCACGGATGTGTTTACCACGATGCTCTCGGCCTATGATGCGGGCATCTACATCATCGATCCGCCGCGCCCGGATCGTTGCGATCCGTCAAGTTTCCAGCCCGCCTTGGATGCCATCGAGGCGGCGCAGGCGGCCACGGGCAAACCCGCCTTTCCGGTTGGCTCTTTGCCCGAGAATTTCGATGAGGACCGGGCGATTGCAATGATTGAGCGCGGGGTTTGTCCGCTGATGGGCTTGGCCTCGGCGCTTCCTGCGATCAAGGCGGCGCAGACGCCGGCCGCGCGGGCCGGCTGGCGGCCATGGGCAGCGCGGCCTGTTCCGCCCTTGCGGATGCTCGATGAGGCGGCGGCAAAGGCGCGGCTGGGGGCGGGGGGCGTTGCGGTGCCGCGTGGGGTCTCTGCGCCGACGCTGGCGGCGCTGATCCCTATGGCATCAGGTCTGACCGGGCGGCTTGCCCTCAAGGGCTTGGGTTTCGCCCATAAGTCGGAAATGGGGGCGGTGCGGCTGGGTCTGCCCTCGCTCAACGGGCAGGCGGAAATGCCGGGTGCCACCGGCTATCTGGCCGAGGAAATGGTGACGGGGGCCATCGCGGAACTGCTGGTCGGGCTGCGGCGCGACCCGGTCTATGGCGCGACCTTGACTCTTGGCTTTGGCGGGGTCGAGGCCGAATTGCTGGCCGATACTGTGACGCTGTGCCTGCCGGTCACGGTGGATGAGGTGACGACTGGGTTGCGGCAGTTGCGGCTCTGGGCCGCGCCGGGCGGGTATCGGGGCCGGGGCCCGGGCGAGCGCCGGGCACGGGCCGATGTCGGTGCCGTGGTGCAGGCGGTCATGTCGCTGCAAGCGATGATGGCAGCAGACAGCACACTGGAAGAGATTGAAATCAACCCGCTGATGGTGGGGGCGGCTGGTGCCGTTGCTGCCGATGCGGTGATCTGGGAGGCAAGCGAATGATGGAGATGCGAACCGAGGGGCCCATTAGGACCCGGCGCGAGGGCGCCATTCTGGAGGTGACGTTGGACCGGCCCAAGGCCAATGCCATCGACCTGATCACCAGCCGCGTCATGGGCCTGACCTTTCGCGATTTCCGCGATGATGACAGCCTGCGGGTTGCGATCCTGCGGGCCGAAGGGGACAAATTCTTTTGCCCCGGCTGGGATCTGAAGGCAGCGGCGGCGGGCGATGCGGTGGATGGCGATTACGGCGTGGGCGGCTTTGGCGGCTTGCAGGAGTTGCCGAACCTGAACAAGCCGGTGATCTGCGCGGTCAATGGCATCTGCTGCGGCGGCGGGCTGGAACTGGCCTTGTCTTGCGACCTGATCCTTGCGTCGTCGAATGCGACCTTTGCCCTGCCGGAAATCCGCTCGGGCACCGTGGCCGATGCGGCCAGCCTGAAATTGCCCAAACGCATTCCCTATCATGTGGCGATGGATCTCTTGCTCACCGGGCGGTGGTTCAATGCCGACGAGGCGCTGCGTTGGGGCCTGTTGAAAGAGATCACCGCACCCGAAGATCTATTGGCAAAGGCATGGGATCTGGCGCGGCTGTTGGAAAGCGGGCCGCCGCTGGTCTATGCCGCGATCAAGGAAGTGGTGCGCGAGGCCGAGGCGCTGAAGTTCCAGGACGGGCTGAACCGCATCACCAAGCGGCAGTTCGCGACGGTGGACCGGCTTTATTCCAGCGAGGACCAGTTAGAGGGCGCCCGCGCATTCGCCGAAAAGCGCGATCCGGTCTGGAAGGGGCGTTAGGGCGATGCCACAGCCGTCCCGCCAAGCCTGTCCGCCGCCCCGTCGTCGGGGTAAGTGCCGCAGATGAGATCTGTTCCCGACATCTTCTGTCGCAAAGGGCCAAGGGGCGCGCTGCACTCTGCGCCTAACCTGCGCCGGGGACAAAAGGGGGCCGGGCATGGCTGAAGAGGCCGATTTCATCATCGTGGGCGCAGGCAGCGCAGGCTGTGTGCTGGCAAACCGGCTCAGCGAGAACGGCAAGCACCGCGTGGTCTTGCTGGAGGCCGGGGGCAGCGACCGGCGGTTCTATGTTCATTTGCCGCTGGGCTATGGCAAGTTGTTCTACGATCCGTCGGTGAACTGGATGTATCGGACCGAGCCGGACCCCGGCCTTGCCGGCGCCCGCGATCACTGGCCGCGGGGCAAGGTTCTGGGCGGCTCTTCCTCGATCAATGCGATGGTCTGGATCCGGGGTCACCGCGCCGATTACGAGGATTGGGGCCGCGCGGCGCCCGGCTGGGGGTGGGAGGAATGCCGCGCCGCCTATCGCGCCATCGAGGATAATGAGGCGGGGGCGGATGATTGCCGGGGGCAGGGCGGGCCGCTGTTCATCTCGGCCAACCGGCGCGGCTTGCACCCGCTGGTCAAGGATTACATCGCCGCCTGCGCGCAGGCCGGGCTGCCGCATAACCCTGACTTCAACGGGGCCGAGCAAGAGGGCGCCGGCATCTATCAGATGACCATCAAGGGCGCACGGCGCAACTCTACCGCGCGGGCCTTTCTGCGCCCGGCGATGGGGCGGGCGAACCTGCGGGTGGTGACGCATGCCCATGTGCCGCGGGTGCTGATCGAGGCGGGGCGCGCGGTGGGGGTGGAATACCGGCAGGGCGGGCAGGTCCGCACCCTGCACGCCAAGGGTGAGGTGATCCTGTCCGGCGGGGCGATCAACTCGCCGCAACTTTTGCAACTGTCGGGCATCGGGCCGGGGGCGCTGCTGCAATCGCTGGGCCTGCCGGTTCTGGTCGATAACCCCAATGTGGGGGATCATCTGAGCGACCATCAGGGCATCAACTATACCTTTGCGATGAAGGTGCCGACCTATAATGACGAGCTGCGCCCCTGGTGGGGCAAGGCCTTGGCGGGGATGAAGTATTTCCTTGGCGGCACGGGGCCGCTGGCCAAGTCGATCAACCATGGCGGCGGGTTTTTCCGCACCTCGCCCGATCTGCCGCGACCGAACATGCAGCTTTACATGCAGGCCTTTTCGACGCTGATCCCGCGCGAGGGTGAGCGGCCGATCCTGAACCCTGACCCTTGGTCGGGGCTGTCGCTGGGCCTGTCGAACTGCCGTCCGACCTCACGCGGGCATATCCGCCTCGCCAGCCCCGATCCGCTGGCGCATCCGGTGATCACGGCCAATGCTTTTTCGACCGAGCATGATGTGGCCGAGATGCTGGCGGCGGTGAAATTCCTGCGCCATCTGGCGGCGCAACCGGCGATAGCGCGGCTGATCAAGGAAGAGCTGCGCCCGGGGCCAGAAGTGGTGACGGATGCGGCACTGATCGACGATTTCCGGGCGCGGTCGGGCACGGTCTATCATCCGTCCTGCACGGCGCGGATGGGGGCGGATCCGGCGACCAGCGTGCTGGATGCGCGCTGCCGGGTGCGGGGCGTGGCCGGGCTGCGCGTCATTGATGCGTCGAGTTTTCCGAACCTGATTGCGGGCAACACCAATGCGCCCTCGAGCCTGATGGGATGGATGGGGGCGGCGCTTGTCCTTGGCGATGCGCGATAGCGGGGGGGCCGCCTCGGGGGGCATCGAGCCCCCGCTCGGCGGCGCTGCCGCGTCACTCGCCGCGCGGGAAGCGCTTGGATTCTTCGAGGATGTTCAGATCCATATGGTTGCGCATGTAGCGCTCGGAGGCGGCGCGCAGCGGCTGGTAATCCCAGGGGAAATAGGCGCCATTGCGCAGCGCCTCATAGACCACCCAGCGGCGGGCCTGACTTTGCCGGACCTCGGAATCATAGGCCGCGAGATCCCAGCGAGCGTCGGCGGCCTTGCGGAAATATTCGAGGATCGAGGCCGCGCGGGAGTCGGTGGCGAGGTTGTGGTTTTCCCCGGGGTCATTGGCGAGGTCGAAGAGCATCTCCGGGTCGGCGGGGCAGCGGATATACTTCCAGGCCCCCTCGCGCAGGCCGACCATCGGGGTGATCGTGCCCTCGGCGGCATATTCCATCGCCACCATCGGACGGCTGCCACCCGACGCCATCGGCATCAGGTTGACCCCATCGGTCCAGGGCGCGACCTCGCCCAGATCGACGCCGGCGAGGGCGGCGAGCGTCGGGGTCACGTCGATGGTCGAGACCGGATCGGTGATCAGCGCCGGCGCATAGCCGGGGGCCGAAATCATCAGCGGCACCCGGGCCGAGCCTTCGAAGAAGTTCATCTTGAACCACAGGCCGCGTTCGCCCAGCATGTCGCCATGATCCGAGACGAAGATCACGATCGCCTCTTGGCGCGTCGCCTCCAGTACCGCGAAGATCTCGCCGATCTTGTCGTCGATATAGGAGATATTGGCGAAATACCCCTGACGGGCGCGGCGAATATGTTCGGGCGTGATGTCAAAATTGCGCCAGTCGCAGGCATCCATCAGGCGTTGGGAATGGGGGTCCTGATCCGCATAGGCAATCGCCTCGGGCGGGTCGAGTTCGGGGATGCCCTCATAGAGATCCCAGTATTTGCGCCGGGCCACATAGGGGTCATGGGGATGGGTAAAGCTGACCGTCAGACACCAGGGCCGGGGATCGCCGCCGCGCGACAGATCGTAGAGTTTCTGCACCGCCTGAAAGGCCACGTCGTCGTCATATTCAAGCTGGTTGGTAATCTCGGCCACGCCAGCGCCGGTGACCGAGCCGAGGTTGTGATACCACCAGTCGATCCGCTCGCCGGGTTTGCGGTAATCGGGGGTCCAGCCGAAATCAGCAGGGTAGATATCGGTGGTCAGGCGCTCTTCGAACCCGTGCATCTGGTCGGGGCCGACGAAATGCATCTTGCCGGACAGGGCGGTGAAATAGCCGGCGCGGCGCAGGTGGTGGGCATAGGTCGGGATATCGGAGGCGAACTCGGCGGCATTGTCATAAACGCGGGTGCGGCGCGGCAACTGCCCGGACATGAAGGACGCCCGCGCCGGCGCGCAGAGCGGCGAGCCGGTGTAGCAGTTCTGAAACCGCAACGAATGCGCGGCCAGCCGGCGCAGGTTCGGCGCGTGCAGGAAGGGCGCCGGGCCATCGGAAAAGAAGGTGCCGTTCAACTGATCCACCATCACGATCAGGATGTTGGGGCGCTCGGTCATCGGCATTCTCTCCTGTGGCTGCGGGGGCGACGCTGCGCGCCCATTTTGCCCCTGTCATGCCTGCAAACGACAGGGTTCGTCCAGAGGCGCCATCAGGGAGTTCCGCGATGAAGACAGTGACCGATTTTCCCCGCAAGGTGATCGAGATCGAGGATATGGGCATTGTGATGCCCGATGGCTGTCGCCTGTCGGCCCGGGTCTGGATGCCCGAGGATGCGGCCGACGATCCGGTGCCAGCGGTGCTGGAATATATCCCCTATCGCAAACGCGACGGCACGCTGCCGCGCGATGAGCTGATGCACCCCTATGTGGCCGGACATGGCTATGCCAGCGTCCGGGTCGACATGCGCGGCAATGGGGACAGTCAGGGGCTGATGTCCGATGAATACACCGCGCAGGAATTGCAGGATGCCTGCGATGTGATTGCCTGGCTGGCAGCGCAGCCCTGGTGTTCGGGCAGCGTCGGGATGATGGGAAAGAGTTGGGGCGGGTTCAATTGCCCGCAAACCGCCTTTTTGCAGCCGCCGGCGCTGAAGGCGGTGCTGTCGGTCTGCTCGACCGCCGACCGGTTTGCCGATGACATCCACTATAAGGGTGGCTGTCTCTTGGGCGAGAATTTCGGTTGGGGCGCGGTGATGCTGAGCTATTCCAGCCGTCCGCCGGATCCGGCGCTGCGGGCGGATTGGCGTGAGGACTGGCTGAAGCGGCTGGAGAATATGCCCTATCTTGCGCCACGCTGGGCAGGGCATCAGGCGCGCGACGACTACTGGCGCCATGGCTCGATCTGTGAGGATTACGGGCGGATGCAGGTGCCGGTCCTGTCCTTTGGCGGCTGGGCCGATGGCTATATGAACACGGTCGATGCCCTGGTGCGGCATGTGGGCGCCAAGGGCATCGTTGGCCCTTGGGTGCATCAATATCCGCACACGGCTGTGCCGGGGCCGGCGATCGGGTTCTTGCAGGTGGCGTTACGCTGGTGGGATCGCTGGTTGAAGGGTATCGAGAACGGCGCCGAGGCCGATCCCGCCTATCGGGTCTGGATGATGGATTCGGTCCCCCCCGATGCCAGTGCGCGCATCCGTCCGGGGCGGTGGGTGGCAGAGGCCGAATGGCCCAGCCCCTCGGTCCGGCCGGTCACGTTGCATCTGGCGGTGGAGGTGGGGCTGTCTGCCCCCCAGCGCGCTTTGCCTGCGCAAAGCGCCTCCCCCCGAGGATATTTGAAGACAGAAAATGGGGGCGGATTTTCGGTCAGCCTGTCAACACCGCAGCATCTGGGGATGCAGGCCGGGGAATATTTCCCGATGGGGCTGAACGCCGAGATGCCTGGGGATCAGGCGGGTGAGGATGCCCTGTCGCTCTGTTTCGACGGCGAAGCTGTGGAGGCGCCGCTGGAATTGTTGGGGGCGGCGCGGTTGCGGTTAAGGCTGGCCTCGGACCGGCCGCTGGGGTTCGTTGTGGCGCGGCTGTGCGATGTGGCGCCGGATGGAAGGTCGGTGCGCATTGCGCATGGGATGCTGAACCTGTGTCATCGGGGCGGGGCAGCAGCGCCGGCGCCAATGGTGCCGGGCGAGGTGGTCGAGGTTGATCTGGTGCTGGACCAGATGGCCTATCGGCTGGCGCCGGGGCATCGGCTGCGGCTGGCGCTCTCGACCAGCTATTGGCCCTTTGTCTGGCCCTCGCCCGAAGTGGCGACCCTGACGGTTTCCGGCGGGGCGCTGGCGTTGCCGCTGCGCGCGGGAGAGGTCGTGGGGTGGGAGCCGCCCGCGCCCGAAGCGGCGCCGGGGTGGAAGCATAGGGTATTGCGCAAGGGGCGCACGCGCCGGTTCGTCGAAGAGGATTTGATCACCGGCACGCGGGCCTTGGTTGTCGAGGACGATCTGGGCGATGTCGAGAATCTGACCCACGGGCTTTGCACGGGCGAGACCATGTCCGAACGCTGGGAGATCCGGCCGGATGATCCGCTCTCGGCCCATGCCGTGCATCGCTGGGAACAGCGGCTGTCGCGGGGAGATTGGGCGGTACGCACCGAAGCCTGGGCGCGGATGACGGCAACGGCCTCGCATCTGATCCATGAGGCACGTCTGACTGCCTGGGAGGGGGATCAGCAGGGGTTCGAGCGCCATTGGCGCGAGGAGGTGGCCCGCCACTTTGTCTGAATCTGGGCCCCAAGGTCCGAAAACGTTTGCCCGCCAAAAGATTCGCGGGTTATTGATTGGCTAATCAACAAAAACATCACGACAACAGGGAGACTACGGAAATGTCTGACCAACTCGACCTGGCCTCGGCGCTGTATGGCAAGGCGGCGCTGGCACAGGCCAAGAAGGGCGGGCTCTTGAAGGCCGGTATGCAGGGGGGCGAGTCCACCAACTCGCTCGATCCGGCGCTGGCGGCCTCGGAAGTGCCCTTTGCCATCAACATGACCTGGGGCGAGATGCTGGTCGATGTCGGCGCCTCGGGCGAGATCCAGTATCGTCTGGCCGAAGAGATCAGCTCGAACGCGGACGCGACCGAGTGGAAATTCAAGATGCGTCAGGGCGTCGAGTTCCACAACGGCAAGACCGTGACCGCCGAGGATGTGATCGCCACGCTGAAGCGCCACACCGATGAAAAGGCGCAGTCGGGGGCGCTGGGCATTGTGCAGGGCATCACCGACATGTCCGCTGACGGCGATATGGTCACGCTGAAGCTGGCCTCGGGCAATGCCGACCTGCCCTTCCTGATGGCCGACTATCACCTGGTGATCCAGCCGAATGGCGGCGTCGACAACCCGGCCGAAGGCGTGGGCGCGGGGGCTTACAAGGTCGTGGTGAATGAGCCGGGCGTGCGCCACGGCTTTGAGAAATTCGCCAATTACTGGGATGCGGATGTCGGCCATGCCGATCAGGTGGAAATCCTCGTGATCAACGATGGCACCGCCCGCGCTGCCGCGTTGCAATCGGGTCAGGTTCACATGATGAACCGCGTTGACCCCAAGATCGCGGCGCTGATCGGTCGCGCCCCGGGCGTGCAGGTGAAGTCGGTGGCCGGCCGCGGCCATTACGTCTTCATCATGCATGTCGACAAGGCGCCCTTTGACAATGTTGACCTGCGGATGGCGCTGAAACTGGCGATCAACCGTGGCGAGATGGTGGAAAAGATCCTCGGCGGTCTGGGCTCGCCCGGCAACGACTTCCCGATCAACGCCGCCTATCCGATGTTCGACGACACCATCCCGCAGCGCGAATACGACGCCGCCGCTGCCGCCGAGTATTACAAGAAATCCGGCCATGACGGCTCGCCCATCATCCTGCGGACGGCGCAAGGCGCCTTCCCGGGTGCGGTCGAGGCGGCGCAACTCTTCCAGCAGTCGGCACAGGCTGCCGGCATCCCGCTGGAAATCAAGCGCGAGCCCGATGACGGCTATTGGTCGAACGTCTGGAACGTTGAGCCGTTCTGCGCCTCGTACTGGGGTGGCCGTCCGGTGCAGGACCAGATGTATTCGACCGCGTATCTGTCGACTGCGGAATGGAACGACACCAAGTTCAAGAACGCCAAGTTCGATGAACTGTTGATCGCTGCCCGCGCCGAACTGGACGGGGCCAAGCGCAAGGGCATGTATTCGGAAATGGCGCATATCCTGCGCGACGAGGGCGGCCTGATCCTGCCGATGTTCAACGATTTCGTGGACGGCGTGCGCGAGGAAGTCGGCGGCTGGGAGGCCGCTCCGAACGGCGAACTGATGAACGGCAAGGCGCTGTCGCGCTGCTGGCTGGCCTAAGGGACCGGCCGCGTGCATCCGATCATAACCCTGGTGGTCCAGCGCCTTGCGCTGGGCCTCCTCCTCCTCCTCGCCGTCTCGGCCGTGATCTTTCTCGGTGTCGAGATGCTGCCGGGCGATACGGCCCAAGCCATCCTTGGCCAATCCGCGACACCGCGCGCGCTGGAAAACCTGCGCGCCGAGATGGGCCTCGATCAGCCCGCGCTGACCCGCTATTTCAACTGGCTGGGCGGCATCATGACGGGCGATCTGGGCACGTCATTGACGAATAAATCCGATATCGCCAAGGATATCGGGCAGCGGCTGGGCAATACGCTGTTCCTCGCCTTCTGGGCCGCCGTGATTTCTGTGCCGCTGGCGATCCTGTTGGGCCTGATTGCGGCGCGCTACAATGGCCGCTGGCCTGACAAGCTGATCTCGGGCGTGACCCTCTCGACGATCTCGCTGCCGGAATTCGTGGTGGGCTATATCGTCCTCTATTTCCTTGCCGTGAAATGGCAGCTTTTCCCCTCGGTCGCGATGGTATTTCCCGGCATGAGCGTGCTGGAGCGTCTGAACGCCGTGATCCTGCCGGTGATCGTGCTGGTGCTGGTGGTGCTGGCCCATATGATGCGGATGACCCGCGCGGCGATCCTGAACGTCATGCAATCGGCCTATATCGAGACGGCGGAGCTAAAGGGCCTGTCGCCGATGACGGTGATCTGGAAACACGCCTTCCCCAATGCCATCGCCCCGGTGGTGAACGTGGTGATGCTGAACCTCGCCTATCTGGTGGTGGGCGTCGTGGTGGTCGAGGTGGTGTTCGTCTACCCCGGCATGGGCCAGTATCTGGTCGACCATGTGACCAAGCGTGACCTGCCGGTGGTGCAGGCCGTGGGCCTCATCTTTGCCGCCGTCTATATCGGCCTGAACATTCTGGCCGATGTGATTTCGATCCTTGCCAATCCAAGATTGAGGCACCCGAAATGAGGATGCCAGTCTCTGCCATCATCGGCCTGATCCTGACCGGCGCCTTTTTCCTTGGCGCGCTTCTGGCCGATTTCATCGCCCCCTATGGCATGGCCGAAGTGGTCGGCGGCGTCTGGGATCCGGTGTCGTCTGCGCACTGGTTTGGCACCGATGCCATCGGGCGCGACCTCCTGACCCGGATGATCTATGGCGGGCGGACGACGATCTATGTCGCGACGGCGGCCACGATCCTGTCGTTTACCACAGGGTCGATCCTCGGCTTTACCGCCGCCGTGCTGGGCGCCTGGCCCGATCAGGTGCTGTCGCGCCTTGTCGATCTGGCGATGTCGATCCCCTCGCTGATCCTTGCGCTGGTGATCCTGTCGGTGCCGCCGTTCACCATCCCGGTGCTGATCCTCGTGATCGGGTTCTTGGATGCAACGCGGGTGTTCCTCCTGTCACGCGCCGTCGCCGCCGATATCGTGGTGATGGATTATGTCGAGGCCGCGCGCCTG
>CALLZQ010000038.1 GCA_937858255.1 uncultured Tabrizicola sp. | reverse complement strand
CGAGCCGCCATAGCCCTTGCAGTAGCCGGTTTTCTTTTGCAGCAGTTCGGCGACCATGCGCTTGATTTCGGCACCCTGCGCGATGCAATGGCCATGGCCGCGGTGGGTTGAGGCAATATAGTCGCCATCCTTCAGCGCCGTGCAGGCGCCGGTCGCGATGGCCTCTTGCCCCAGATAGGGGTGGAAATAGCCCCGGATCAGCCCCTGACGGTAGAGTTTGATCCCCTCACTCTCAAAGACCCGAATGGTTTTCGCGGTCTTGTAAATTTTTTCCAGGAGCGCACGCGGACGCGTGTTCCCGGCAGATCGGTTTTTCGCCATGAATCCCTCGCTTTCAGACCGTCCTCCGCTGTGGAATGCAGGTGATACACTGACATCCCCGGTCTCGAGGCGAACCTACACAGCGATTCAAAAACTGTCGAGAAAATTTTTTTCCAAAAATTTTTCGGGCGCGCAACTTAGGGTGAAATTCGTCCTGTGTTTGCTTGTAAACCTATGAAAAATAGGAATACTGGACATAAATTTTCCTGCGAAGTAGATTTCCCTACCGTATTCGCGTCCGTCTTGAAGGAGGGCAGGTCTGATGCAAACGAAAGAGTTTTCGCGCGCCGTCTCGATCGTTGATCGCATCAATGAGACCTATGCCGATCTGCGCAATGCCGAAAAGCTGGTCGCCGATTACATCCTGTCGAATCTCAACCGGCGGCTGGATAATTCGATCACCGAGCTTGCCGGGGCCATCGGCGTGTCCGAGGCGACGATCAGCCGCCTGTCGCGCTCGCTTGGCTATCGTGGCTATCAGGATCTCAAGCTCTCGATTGCCGCCGGCGCCGGCAATGACGATGAGATTCCGAACCTGCCGGCCGAGATCCGCGAGACCGATACCCCGCCCGAGATCAGTCAGAAACTGGGTGAGGCCATCGCGCAGAGCATCCGGGATACCAGGGCCTTTCTAGACAAGCAGGCGCTGGATCTGGCGGTCGAGATGCTGTGTCAGGCCGATCATATCATGTTCATGGGGGTCGGCGGCGCGGCCTCGATCTGCCTTGAGGCCACGCACCTCTTTCACAAGGCCGGGCGCGCCGCGACCTTTGTCCCCGATGGCTACAGCCAGATCGTCACCGCCTCGTCGATGAAGCCCGGTCAGGTGCTGGTTGCCGTCTCGCACACCGGGCAGACGCAGTCGGTGGCCCGCGCGCTCAAGCTGGCGCGCAGCGCCGGCGCGCGCACCGTTGCCATCACCTCTGACCGCCGCTCACCCGTGGCCGAGGCTGCAGAGACCACCCTGATCACCTGGAAACAGGAAAAAACCACGATCCCGCTGTTTGGCGATTTCATCGAGGGGCGGTCCTGCCAGCTCTATCTGGTGGACCTGCTGTTCCTCTTGGTCCTGTTCCGGTCGGAGCAGGGCGAGCGCGAGGCGCTGCATCGCACCGGCAGCGCCTTGCAGAATTACTACTTCCGCTGAGGCAGCCCGGCCCTAATGGGCAAAGGCCGCGTCCTTGCCCCAGATCTCCTTGACCCGCGCATCGCGCCCGCAGGCCTTACGATAGAATTTATAGGCGTTTTTCTTTTGTTTGGGGCCGGCCCGGGTCAGGACGATCTCGCTGCTTTTGTAATAATCCTGGTGATAGTTCTCGGCCTTCCAAAACGTTCCCGCTTGCCGCACCGGGGTCACCACCCTGCGTCCCAATTGCTGTTCAGCCTCGGCAATCGCTGCCTTGGCCGAGGCCTTCTGCGCCGCCGACCCGACAAAGATCGCGGTCTTGTAGGCCTCACCCCGGTCACAGAACTGCCCGCCCGCATCGGTGACATCGACCGAGCGCAGGAACAGCCGGATCAACTGGTCATAGCTGATACGGCTGTTGTCAAAGGTGATCTTCACCGCCTCCTGATGCCCCTCATGATTGTCATAGGTCGGATCGGCCAGTGCGCCCCCGGTATAGCCCGAGACCACCGACTTGACCCCGGCCACCTGCTCGAAATCCGACTCGACGCACCAAAAGCAGCCCCCCGCGACAATCGCCGTCTCGGTCGCGGCC
>CALLZQ010000037.1 GCA_937858255.1 uncultured Tabrizicola sp. | reverse complement strand
CCCCGCTGGGCCTGCGGGCCGCAACCGGCGATATCGGCATCCTGCGCGCCGCTGTGCAGGGGCTGAACACCTCGGACCGGCGCAAGGCGGCGCTGCTCCGTCATCTGTGGCGGCCCCGGCGGTTTCGCGCGCTGCTCGACCGGTTCGGGGGGCGTACCCCGGTGCCCGAGGCGCGGCAGGCGCTGCTGTCGCGGATGGCAGCGGGCGAAGATCTCCTGAAGGGCCTCGTGCAAACCGGGCAACGCGGCGAGGATGAAGTGCGGGAACGTCTGGCCGCCTTGGCCGAAGATGCCGCCCTGCCCCCCATCGCATCCGAAGAAATCGCCCGGCTTGAGGCTGTCTTGGCGTTGCGCGACACCTGCCCCGCCGCGCTGAAACGGTTGCAAGAGATGGCCGCCACCGCCCTCTCGCTGACCACGGCGGTCGAGTGGCTGGCGACGCGGATCGACCGGCTGGCGGCGCGCGGCATCGAGGTCGAGTCGCTGGAATTCGAGGCCAATTATGGCCGTACCACGATGGAATATTACGATGGCTTCGTTTTTGGCTTTTATGCCGAGGGTGAGGCCGACATGCCCCCCATCGCCACTGGCGGGCGCTATGACGCGCTGACCGCCGTGCTGGGACAGGGCCGCTCGATCCCGGCGGTCGGCGGGGTGCTGCGCCCGGGCCTGACCGCCCGGCTGAGGGGGGCACTTTGATGCTCAAGATCGGTGTGCCGTCCAAGGGGCGGCTGATGGAAAAGACCTTTGACTGGTTCGGCGCGCGCGGCATCGTCATGCGCCAATCGGGCGCCGAGCGGGAATATTCCGGCACGGTCGAAGGGGTCGAGGGTGTGGAACTGGTGCTGCTGTCTGCGGGCGAAATCCCGCGCGAACTGGCGGCAGGACGCATCCACCTTGGCGTCACCGGCAGCGATCTGGTGCGCGAAAAGCTGGCCGATTGGGACAGGCAGGTGGCGGAATTGGCGCCCCTTGGCTTTGGCCATGCCGATCTGATCATCGCGGTGCCAACCGGCTGGGCCGATGTCGAGACGCTGGACGATCTGGATGCCGCCGCCGCGCAGTTCCGCCGCCGCCACGGCTTTCGCCTGCGGATTGCCACCAAATATCACCGGCTGGTGCGCGAATTCCTGACCCGGCAGGGCGTGGCCGATTATCAGCTGATCGACAGTCAGGGCGCGACCGAGGGCACGGTCAAGAACCTGACGGCCGAGGCCGTGGCCGACATCACCTCATCTGGTGAGACGCTGCGGGCGAACCATCTGAAAATCCTTGGCGACGGCCTGATCCATTCCAGCCAGGCCATGCTGTTCCTCTCCCGCCGCGCCACATGGGAGGCGCCCAGCCGCGCAACCCTGGCGGCCTTGGCGGAAAGGCTTGAACTCAGCCGCGAAGCGGCGGATGCTGCGACCAGCATTTGACTCGTTTTTGCCTTTTCCCGGGATTTCCCGGACCGGAGTATTACGGATGTTGCGGCGGACCCTTCTCTCTCTGCCCTTTGTGGGCTTGGCCCTTGGGGCTGGCACAACCGCACAGGCGCAGGATCTGGCCTCGGCTGCGGCGATTTCCGCTGCGATCAGCGGCAACACACTGCGCGGTCATCTGGCGGCCTCGGGGAATTTCGAGGAATTCTACGACCCCTCGGGCACCGTCCGCGGCGCCGATTATACCGGCCTGTGGTCGGTTGGCCCCGAGGGCCTGTGCCTGAGCTATGATGGCGATCCGGCCTCTTGCTGGGGCCTGCGCCTGAACGGCGCGCAGGTGATCTGGGTCGGGCGCGGAGGCGAAGAGGGCAGCGCCACGCTTCTGCCCGGCAATCCCAACGGATTTTAGGATCTGGCACGATACTTGCCGCGACCTGTCAGGGAAATGCCTCTGCACAGGGAGAACAGACATGCAGCATTGGGCCCATGAGGAGAAATTGCGTGCCGACCGGCTGTCGATCGAGACGGTCATTCTGGATGAGGCAGGCGGTATCGCCCATTGCCGTCAGACACCCTTGGCCGATCTGTTGCGCAGTCTTGCCGTGACCTTGCCGGTGGATCGGGTGATCAGGGCCGACCGTCCCGGCGCCATCTGATCAGGCGGATCGCAAAGGCCGGCACCCCGATAGCCGGCACCAGATAGCCAAAGAACGCCGGCCCGGGCAGCACGGGCGCAAGCCCCTGCCCCAGCCCCGGCGCGAACAGCATCAGCGCGACCAGCGCACCGGCGACGCCCAGAAACCAGCGGATGATATGGCACCGCCGGCAGGATTGGGCCTTGCGCTCAGCCATCAATCCGCACCCCTGCGTGACCCTTGCCATAGACCGTCTTGGCCCGCAGCGCGCTTGTCCGCGACGGCACCTTGCCCGAACCGATGCCCCGCGGCGAGACGCCGGCACAGGCTGCCTCTGCCGCGCGGGTGGCGGCAAGGCAATCTGCCAGCGCCGCGGCCGCACCCGCACCCGGCGCCAGACCGGCGACGACGGCCTGTATCTGACGCGCAGCGCGCAGGACCGCCATCGCATCCCCACTGGCCACGGCCAGTTGCAACCGCTCGATCGCCGCCGGGACAAGAATTTGATGCGGATGCAGCATGGCCGCCCCCTCAGCCCGCCATCGGCATGTCTTCCCATGCCTGAAGGATATCGCCGATATAGGCCGTCGCCGGCTCCAGTTTGGCTGACAGATCACGCTGAAAAGCCGCGAGCAATTGCAACCGCACAAACTCATAGACCCGGAACAGGTTGTCGGCGATCTCGCCCCCCTTCTCGAAATCCAGACTGGATTGCAGGATGTAGATCGCGGTCAGCCCCTTGGTGATATGCGGGCCGGAATAACGCTGGCCCTCGGCCTTGGCGGTTTCCAGCACGCGCAGGCATTTATGCAATTCGCGCAGCGTGACGAGGATCATCTGATGCGGATTGGCCAGTTCCGGAAGATTGCCTTCCTGGGTCCGTCGGTACTGCGTTCTGGCGTCGAGAAAGCTCATCTTTCGGTCCTTGCGAGGTTCGGCCTGACGGGGAGTGTCTGCTGTATGCACTGTCCCCTCTGGGCCAAGGAAACGACGATGCCGACGATTTGTTTACCCCGATTCAGTGTGTTACCGGACAGCCCAAACCCGTAGGGAGCGGGGGGCTAGACCACCGCGCCCAGACTGTCCTGACCCTGCTTTTGCACGGGTGGGGCGATGCCATCGGGCAGTGCCAGATCCTGATCGCGGCCACAGATCGCCAGTGGCGAGAGTACCAGCGCCACCTCCCCCCCGCCCACCACCGCCATCCCCGCCAGCCGGTCAAGCCGGGCCATCACCCCTTGCAGCGGCCGCAGGCGCACCACCTCTTGCCCGATCAGGGAATCCACCAGCACAGCCTTGCGCGTCTCTTCGGCCTGCACGATCAGGAACAGCCCCCCCGCATCGGCATTTCCGCCTTCCAGCGTGTGAATCGGCAGTACCGCCCCATCGTCGAGGGTCAGGAACCGCTCGGCCCCCGCTGCCGCGCGGCGCATGACCTGACTGGCCTTGGCCCGCACCACCATCACCAAAGCGTCGACCGGCATGACATAGTGAATCCCGGCCGAGGTGACGACCATGCCCTCCATCGCCAGCATCCGCGTCGGCACGCTGATCACAACACGGCAGCCACCCCCTGCATCGTAACCCATCCAGACCTTGCCGCCGCATTCCGCGCAAAGCCGGCTGAGGTGTTGCAACGCTGCGGGGTCGGGCGGGGTCGCCACCGTATCGTCAATGGTCAGGATCACCCTGTCATCGCGCTGACGCAGGACAAGTGCCAGCCGCATGGGCGCCCCTGCTGCAAGGGCAAACCGCTGTGTGGCATGGTTTTCACAGGCGCTCTCAAGGATCTCGAGCGTTTGCCGGTCCAGCGGCACCGCCGCGATTTCGGCCCGCACCTCGGCCTGATGGCCGGCCTCTTGCGCCTGTCGGCGTAATTGATCGGCCAAGGGGCGCAATACGAAATCCGCCGGGCGCAGGCGGCTGATCATCGCCTCTTCCTGCAAGGCCGCCACCCGCCGCGACAGATGGTCGAGGGTCAAGAGCGCATGTTCCACCCGCTCGCCAACCCGCCCCATTTCGGCCCGCAGCGCGCGGCCGGTCTGCGCGGCGGCCCCACCGTTCTGCGCCAGCGTCTTGAACAGCACAGTCAGCCCCTCGATTTCGGTCGAGAGCCGCAGGTCCTTGATCACGCTGGCCAGCCCGGATGAAACCTCGCCCAGCATCTCCATCATTTCGACGCTGACCCCGGCCCCGCCATCGACCGGTGCCAGCGCATCCGCAGCGGAAAGGGCCTCTTCGGCGGTCAACAGCGTCAGAACCTGCCCGCCGGGATCGGCCTTGGCCAGTCTCGCTGCAAAGTCAGGGCCGGCAAGATCGGTCGCCAGCAGAAAATCGAACCGTACCGCGGCATCGGCCAGAACCGATACCGAGGTGATCTGGCGGATACGCCCATCCTCCATCTGCGCGAAAAAGCGTTCGGCCTGATCCGGGTCATCGGGGAAAGCGGCCCGCACGACCTGAAAGCGCATCCCAGAGGCAGCGGCCTTTTGCGCCAAGAGGACGCTGCGCGGCGACATCACCCGCAGGAACTGGCCCGGCAGATTCAACGTCTCAAGTGCCTGTGGCGCGGGCGGGGCACCGCTGCGCAGAAAATCGAACTGGTTACTGGCCGCGGTCAGCTCATCCAGCAGCGCGGTATCTGGCGTCTCGCCCTCGCGGGCGGCATCCAGCGCCAGTTCGACAGTCGAGATAAAGGTCCGCAACATGCGGATCACTGTCTCATCCGGCCCATGTTTGGAACGCCCGAGATCGGGCGACACCCGCAACACCAGATCGAGCAGCGACATCGCCAGCAAGGCCGCATCCGACAGGCCATGATAGTCGCAGGCCGCGTTGATCCGCCGCAAGACCGGCTCGATCCGCCGCAACGAATTCTCGATCTCGCGCCCCTCGCCCAGCCGCTCGACCAGGGCGCGCAACTCGTCGATCAGGGCAAAAGCATGCTCGGCACACCAGCCGCAAAGCAGATCGCGCGGGCGCGGCGCGGGCACCTCGGCCTCGCCGCGTGACAATTCGATGGCGTAAAGCTCTTCGTACAGGCGGACGATCTCGCCGGCGGTATTTTCCCCCGTCCCGGCGACCAGTTCCTCGGCCAGATCGCCCAGCCGCAGATAGCCTGCCTCTTGTGCAAGCCGGGCGATCCGCCCCAGCGCCCCGGCCCGTTGCGGATCGTCGGGCGAAGGTGGCAAGGCGCCAAGGATACCCAGGATCAGCGGCAGAAAATCCTGCGGCGCCTCGGGAACCGTATCAGAGAGAGGGGGCTGTTCCGGCACCCTTTCAGCCCCGTGATCACCGGGCTCTGCTTCCAGAACTGGTTCTGGTTCTTTTGCCCCGCCAGACGGCGGCGCGGCATCGGACGGGGGCACTGGCGGCGCTGACATCTCGGGCGCCGACGCCCCCTGTGTACCGATGCGCGCGATCTTCTCGGCAAGCCCCTCCATCAGATCGGTGGCAAAGCCTTCGTCCACACCCGCGCGGCTGGCCGCCGTCTGTTCGAGGATCACCCGCAGCCGATCTACCGCCAAAAGCATCAGGCTCTCGACCTCGGGATCCCAAGGCGCACCGTGATCACGCACAAGGCCGATCAGATCCTCGGTCAGATGCGCGCGGCTTTCGGCCACCTGCAACCCCAGCACCCGGGAATTGCCCTTGAACGTATGCACGGCCCGGAACAGGGCAGAGATCCCCTCGGCCCGTTCTGTCCCCTCTCCCTGCGCAATCTGGACAAGCGCGCCCTCGGCGATGTCGAGGGCCTGCGCCCCGTCATCGGCGTAAAGCGCCCAGATTTCTTCCACCTCGTCTTCCATAGTCCCTCGGCAGGCTGGATCGTCGGGGGGCGGGGCCCGGGGCCGCAGCGCGACCCCGGCAGGCTCAGGCGGCCATCAGGCGGCGCATGGTGCTGCGCAATTCATCGCCCGTCGTCGCCTCGAGGTCATGCGACACCGCACCCGAAGGTTTGGCGACAACCCCATCGGCCCCCAGTTCACGCGCCTTTGCCGCCACGGGCGAGCCTGACACCGCCACCGAAGACAGCATGCAGATCTTGGCGCGGGTCTTTGGCCGCACCTGACGCAGGAATTCCAGCCCGTCCATCACCGGCATTTCGATATCGAGCAGGATCAGGTCGATCGCCTGGTTCGCCTCGAGCTTTTCCAGCGCATCCTTGCCATTGGCTGCCTGGGCCACCACCTTGAAATCCTTCATCCCACGCAGAAAGCTGGCGATATAGAGCCGCATCATCGCGGCGTCATCGACGATCATCACATTGAAAGCCACAGTCTTGCTCCGTTCTATTTCTCTCAGAAACCTTTGAAACCGCGTTCGTCACGATCAGCGCTGCGCCGCACCGGCGTCGTGGCTGGCGGCATTGCCGCGGCGCCCCCCCGACGCATCAGCGTGGCGATTTGTGCCTGCAACTCGGGCGGCAGCGACTCGAGCGCGGGCATCGCCCCCGCATCGGGTATAGCAACCTCACGCAGGCGGAACCGGCCGATCTCGCTGCGCATCCGGCTGGTTGCCTTTTCCATCTCGGCCACCCGCGCGGCCACCTCGTCGGCCTGCTGGCTGGTGATCAGCGCGGTCTTGGCAACCTCGCTGATGGCGGTGTTGATCTGCGCCACACCGCGCGCCTGCTCATCGCTGGCAGAGGCGATGTCGCGCATGAAACTGCGCACCTGATCAATATCGCCGGCAATCGAGGCAAAGGCCCGGTTGGTTTCATCGGCGATCTTGACGCCGGCATGGACGCGCGCGCCCGCACTCTCGATCAACTCGCCGGTTTCGCGCGCGGCTTTGGCCGAACGACCGGCAAGATTGCGCACCTCTTGCGCGACAACGGCAAAACCGCGCCCGTGCTGGCCGGCCCGCGCGGCCTCGACCGCGGCATTCAGCGCCAGAAGATTGGTCTGGAAGGCGATCTCGTCGATCACCTTGATGATCTTGGCAATATCCTGACTGCTGGCGCGGATGCCTTCCATCGCCTGCACCATCTTGCCGATCTTTTCCTTGCCTTCTTCGGCAACCGCCGCCGCCCCGGTCACAAGCTGATTGGCCTGCCCCGCGGCCTGCGCATTGGCCTTGACCTGGGTATCGGTTTCTTCCGCCGAAGAGGATACCTCATCGACCGATGCCGACTGCACCTGGCTGTTGGCGGCCAGTTCCTTGACCGCCGAGGACATCTGCTCGACCGCCGCCGTCGATTGTGCCACCTCGGCCCCGAGGGTGGAAAAGACCACGTTCAGCGTATCGACCAGCCCGGCAAATCCGCCAATCAGGGTTTCAAAGGCCCCGGAAAAGGCACCGCGATCAGGTTGAACGTCCAGCCGACCCTCGCAGATCGCCCCCGCCACATGCGAGATCTCGTCCACCAGCCGGCGAAACTGACCACGAAACTCTTCCATCGCCGAAGAGACTGCCGCCTCTTGACCCGGCAAAGGTGGAAAGGGCCGGTCGAAATCGCCGGCGCTAAAGGCGCGCAACTGCTCGACAATGCGGTGTTTCGTCGTCACATGGCCGCCGACCATTTCATTGACGCGGGCGGCCAGATCGCGCAGCTCTGGCGGCAGCCGGTCAAGATCAAGCCGGTGATCGACCTCACCCCGTGCATGGGCCTCGGCCATCGCCGTCAGTCGCCGCGCCATTTCCATCGAGCCCGAACAATTTATGCCCGTATCATCCGGGGTATCAAAAGCCTCGGGCATCGCCGCGCCTTTGCCGACAGGAACGCTGACGGGGGCCTGTGGGGTGAAACCCATCTCGTCTTCGGTCTCGTCAACCCATTGCAGCGGATCTGCGCCATGAGCGGTCATCGGGGATGAGGCTTGCGTGGTCTTCATCTGATCAGGGTCCTTTGGGCCGGGAAAGAGAGCGCATCGCCATAAGCGCGCGGGCAAGTTGGGCAAAATCGCTGGCGGCGGTGCTGCGCGGTGCGATGCTGCGCAGGGCCTGGCCTGAGGTGCTGATCTCGGCCAGCCGCGAAGAGGCGCGGATCACCACCGGCAAGACATGGGCAGAGCCAAAGGCCGTGGTCAGTCGCCCCCGCAGCTCGCGATGACGTTCAAGTCGGTTGGAATAGCGCGTGACGAGCAGGCGCAGGCGGGATTTGTCGATGGCCTCTGCGGCCAGTCTTGCGGTCAGCTCGTCCAGCGCGGTCAGCGATTCCGGTTCGGGCTGCACCGGGCACAGGATCAGATCCGCCTGCCGCAGCCGCGCTGACAGATCCGGGGTCCAGCCGGGCGCAGGGTCCAGGATCAGCCAGTCATCACCCTCCCCGGCAAACGACGCCTCGGATCCGGATAACAATGCGGGCAAGTCATCCGCCGCCGCGCCGTCACTCAGGCCGGATATGGCGGCGGTCAGGCCGCCGCGCGGGTCAAGATCCATCAGCGCCACCCTTTGCCCCTCGGCCAAGAGCGCCAGCGAAAGGTGCAGCGCGACCGTGGTCTTGCCCCCCTTCTCTGCCGGGCTGAAAACCATAAGGCGCATCAGCGGCCCCCCTTGGCGACCGCGCCAACATCGGCCATCACGATCTCGCAATCCGAGGTCAGGACAGCCGCATCCAGAAGGACAATGACCTTTTGCCCCACCCGGCCCAGCCCATAGATCGCGCTCTGCACGCCTCGGGCCTGACCACTGCTGTTGCGACGAATATCCTCGGGCGGGATCTCGCGCACCTCGGTGACGCCATCGACGATCAGCCCGATGGGGGCGCCGTCAACCTCCATGACGATGACCACCGTCCGCTCGTCATAGGCCCTTGCCTCCATGCGAAAGCGCAGCCGCACATCGAGCAGGGGGATGACCTTGCCCCGCAGATTGATCACACCCTTGATGTAATCGGGCAGATCCGGCACCGCCATGATCCGGGGAAGGCCGACAATCTCGACCACCTGCCGGATACCCACGGCATATTCCTCTTCGCCCAGCGAAAAGCTGAGATACATGTCGTCAAGGTTTTCGGTGGTCAGCATCGCCGCGCTGTCACCATGCGCCCCGGGCTCTGCCATCTGTGTCCCTTGCATCCTTAACTCCTCTTCAGCCCGGCCGGCGGTTCAGCGCGCCCGGCGCCGTGGCTTGTGTTTCGCTCTGTCGAAAGGCGGGTTCGCGCTGCATCGCCTCGGGAATGGCGTCGAGCGGCAGGATCTGCTGCGCCGCGCCGATCTCGGCGGCAACGCCCGGCATCCCGTGGACCACACAGGTCGCCGCATCCTGCGCGATGGTACGCCCACCCGCCTCGCGCACCCTGAGCAGCCCCTTGGCGCCGTCACGCCCCATGCCGGTCAGGATCGCGGCCACCGCATTGGCCCCGGCGGCCTGCGCCAGCGAGAACAGCATCACATCCACCGAAGGCCGCGAGAAACAGACGGGCGCGCCATTGACCAGCGCCACCCGGTAAAGCGCGCCGCTGCGCCGGACCTCCATATGCCGCCCGCCGCCCGGCGCGATCAGCACCAGACCGTCCTGCACCAGATCACCGTCACGCGCCTCGCGCACCTCCATGGCGCAAAGCCCGTCGAGCCTTTTGGCAAAAGAAGCGGTGAAACCTTCGGGCATGTGCTGAACGATCAGAATGGCGGGACTGTCTGCCGGAAACAGCGGCAGGATTCGTGCCAAGGCCTGACCCCCGCCGGTCGAAGATCCGATCCCCATCACCCGCTGGCCGTTACGGCTGGGCCAGAGCGGGCGGGCGCGCGCGGCCATCCGCCCTGGCGCGGCCACGGCCAGATCTATCCGCGCCGTCGCCGCCGCACCGACGCGGGCGCAAATATCCTGAATGATCTGCCCAAGCCCCGCGCCCACCCCGCCCATCGGCTTGGCGATCACATCGACGGCACCCAGTTCCATTGCCTGCATGGTGATCTCGGCCGAACCCCGGTCAAGCGAAGAGATGACGACGACCGGCACCGGCCGGGTCGCCATGATACGCTTCAGCCAGGTCAGCCCGTCGACATGCGGCAGTTCCACATCCAGCGTCACCACATCGGGCGCGGTTTCATCGAGCAGGCGCTGCGCCGTCTCGACATTGGCCGCCGTGCCGACCACGCGAAAACGCGGATCCGCCTCGAACCCCATCGACAGCAACTTGCGCACCATCGCCGAGTCATCGACGATCAGCACCGATATGGGCCGCGCCACGGTCATACCCGGGCCTTCCGATAGACGCCATTCGCCTCGATTTGCCAGGGCGTGCCCAGATCGCGAATGCTCTCGGTCACACTGGTGATCAGATGGCCGCCAGCCTCGGTCACGTCATGGATCGCGCGCAATGTCTCTGCCTGCGCAGCATTATCGAAATAATACAGCACATTACGAGCGAACACGATCTGAAAGCTGTTCCGGAACGGATAGGGCAGGCTGCGCAAATTCATCCGGCGAAAGGTGCAGCGCCGGCGCAACCGGTCATCGACGCGATATTGCCCCAGCCCGGCAGGTTGCAGAAACCGGGCCTTCAGCGCCGCCGGTAACTGCGCGATCTGCCTTTCACTGACAATGCCCAGCTCGGCCCGTTCGATGACCGGGGCACTGATGTCGGTGCCCAAAATGCTGGTCCGTTCCAGCACCGCCTCGCCCAAGGCTTCGGCCACCATCATCGCGATGGTGAACACCTCATCCCCGGTCGAGCAGGCGGCGCTCCAGATGCGGATCTCGTCACGGCTTGCCAAGGCGGGCAACAGATTTTCCCGCACATGGTTCAGGATTTCTGCCTCGCGGTAGAAATAGGTATGATTGGTCGAGGCCGCCGAGATCACCGCGAATTCAACCTCGCTCTGCGGGTCGATCACCAGATGATGCGCCAGTTGCTCCAGCCCGTCGAAGGTGAAGGCACGCTGCACCCGGCTCAGGCGTTGCAACAACAGGTCGCGCTTGTGATCGGGGTAGTGAATGCCGCACCGTTCCGCGATCCAGCCGCGGATACTCTCATAGGCATTGCGCTGATCGCCGGGCAACATCACGCAGCCTCCCGGCGCAGCAGGCGCTCACAATCAAGGACAGTCGCGACCTCGCCGCTGTTCAACAGTGCCAGCCCCCAACTGGCCCGGACCGCCGCAAGCCGCCCGGCCAGCGGCTTCATCACCACCTGCTGACGGTCCATCACCTCATCAACCGCGAGGGCGACGGGCCCCTGCCCGGTGGTCGCCACCAGCATGATGCCCATGCTTTCGTCGCGCGGCACTTCGGGACGGTGCAGCCGGGCAATCGGAATGGTCTCTCCCCGCAGTTTCAGTACCTGCCCGTCGCCCGCGGCACGGATATTCAGCACATTGTCGGGCGTGGGCCGGATGATCTCGCTGACCATGTCGATCGGCACGGCAAACAACCGCGGCCCATGGCGCAGGATGACACAATCGAGAAAAGACAGGGTCAGCGGGATGAAGAGCGAGACGCTCGCCCCCCGCCCGGCCTCGGAATGAATGGCGATACGGCCCCGCAGCGCGACAAGGGCGGTGTTCAGCACATCCATGCCCACACCGCGCCCCGACAGGTTCGACACCCCGTCGGCGGTCGAGAACCCGGGCTGAAAGATGACCGGCCACAGCATATCCGGGGCGGGCCTTTCGCCGGGCGGGACCAGCCCGCGTTCCTGCGCCTTGGCAAGGATGCGGTCATAGTTCAGACCGCGCCCATCGTCGGCAACGGTAATCCGCACCTCATTGCCGATCTGACGGGCGGCCAGCACGATCCGCCCGACCTCGGGCTTGCCGGCGGCAATCCGGCCCTCGGTGGTTTCCAGCCCGTGATCGGCGGAATTGCGCAGCACATGCAACAGCGGCTCGTAAAGGCGATCCGCCACCAGCTTGTCCACCAGCGTATCGGCGCCCTGCGCGTCAAGCTCGATCCGCTTGCCGGTCTCTCGCTCCATCTCGCGGATCATCCGGCGCAGACGGCGGAACACCTCATCAACCTCGACCAGACGCAGTTCTGAGGCCGCATCCTGCACGTCGCGCATGATCATCGACAGCCGGTGCGCCGCCGCCTCAAAGCCCGGCAGTTCCAGACCTTCGAGTTCCGGCGAATGGATGGTGGCCGAAACGCTGAGGGAAAGCTCGCCGATCAAATCCATCAGCCGCCCCACCTTGTCGGCAGAGATACGCAGCAGGCCGCCATCGGCCTTGTCCGTGGGGCCTAGCATGGCATCCCCCCGCGACGGCCGGCATGACAACCCAGTCTGATCTGCCGTTTATTCACAGTTGCATCCCTTGCTTCCGGCAGCGCGCATCGGGCCCGGGCCTGGCGGTCTGCCGGCCGGACAAGGCGCTTCAAGGCCCTGCGCCCCCGCGAGCCGGCCCTTGCCGACCGGGCGCCTTTGGTATCATGCGGCCTCGTCATCGCTCTCGAAGGCGAAGATGCAGACCCCGTCAAAGCCGGTCGATTTGAACAGGAAGGTCTTTTTCATCGTGTCGAGAAAGCCGCCGTGGTTTTTCTCAAAGGTCTTGAGATCAGCCACCGTGGGAAAGAACACGTTGATCGAGATGTCCCCCTCTTTGCTGATCAGCACCGTCAGGCCCGAAATCGGGCAACTGGTGATCGCATTGCCCAAAGCCTCGACGACGAAGGGCGCCGCGATCTGGGCTGCATCGAGATTTGGAAACTTTAGGTGGTATGTCTTGGAAAGCATCGAACCCGGCCACTCCTTCGCTGCGCAGGTATCAAAGACGGTATGTTCCGCCGTCATGTAATGCCGCCATACGGATGGGTTATGCCCATCCTTTAGGCATGGGTCAGGGCCAGACCACACCGCGCGGACAGGCCGAAATCTCCGAAAGGATCAGCGGGAAATCCCTTCAGTCAGGGCACACAACCTTTGCCCATGTCCGTTTCCCGACGATGCTGCGACAAAGGCCCGTCCCCTGTCGGGAATCCCGTCGGCAAATTGGCAGCGCCCTGCCCTCCGGGTGCGGATTCCGTCATTTTAGGGCCTGCCATCAAAAAATTTTCGCCCCGCGACCGGCTTGGCACGAAGCCTGCTTATTCCCCTTCAACGACGGAAAAAAAGCGGAGTTCGCCATGACCCAGGTCCATATCCTCGACACGCAGCTTCAGGCGGCGGCGGCCTTGGCGCAGTTGCTGGGGCGGCGGCGGATCCGTGTGGAACGCGGGGCCGAACCGGGCGGGTCATGTAACATTCTGGTTGTCTCGGACCGCGATGAGACCGCGCGTGGCGGCCAACGCGGCCTGATCGAGATGGGGCGGGCCCATGGGGCCAGGACGCTGGTCGTGGTGTCCGAGGCCGATCATCCCTTTGCCATCCGCGAAGAGATGGGCGGGCGCATCCTGCGCATCGACCTGCCCGAGGCCAAGCCACCGGTCATGCCGCTGCGGGACATTCCGCTGATCTTTCTGGCCGATATCATTGGGTCAGGCTTGCAGGCGATGGTGGCCGCCGATCCGGCAACGGGGCAGCTCCTCGACCTTGCGGCCCGGGTTGCACGAACCGATGTGACCGTCTTTATCAACGGCCCGACCGGCAGCGGCAAAGAGGTGCTGGCCCGGCAGGTGCATGCGGCCTCGCGCCGTGCCGCCGCGCCCTTTATCGCCATCAACTGCGCCGCCATCCCCGAACACATGCTCGGGTCGCTGCTGTTCGGTCATGAAAAGGGGGCCTTCACCGGGGCGCAGGGCGCGAACAAGGGCATCATTCGCGCGGCTGATGGCGGGACGCTGCTGCTGGACGAGGTATCGGAGATGCCGCTGGGCTTGCAGGCCAAGCTGCTGCGCGTCCTGCAAGAGCGCAAGGTTACCCCCATCGGCTCGCAGACCGAGGTGGCCGTCGATATCCGCATCATCGCCACGTCGAACCGTGACATGGTGGCCGAGGTTGCCGCCCGCCGTTTTCGCGAAGACCTGTACTATCGCCTGAATGTGTTCCCCCTGCCCACGCTGCCCCTCGCCTCGCGCCCCGATGATATTCCGGTGCTGGCCGCCAGTCTGGTGCGCCGTCACACTCTGCCGGGCCAGCCGATGCCGATGATCTCGGGCGCCGCGATGCAGGTGTTGGCAGGCCATCGCTGGCCGGGCAATGTGCGCGAACTGGAGAATGTCATCCAGCGCGCGCTGGTTCTGCACGCGGATGGCATGATCGAGCCGGGCGATATCATCCTCGACACCGCCACGGGTCTTGCGGTTCCCGGTCTGACCGGCGCCCCGGTTGCCTCTGGCGATGACGCTGTCGCCCGGGCGATCTGACGGCCCCGCCGATGAGTATCTCGGGCATCTCGGGCGGTCTGCCCCCCATCCTCGCGGCCCAGCCGCAGGCGGCGCCGTCGATCCAGAAGACCGGCGCCCCCGAGGGCCCGGGCTTTTCCGAGCGGATCAGCGGTGCGGTCAAGGAACTGGCGGCCTCGCAGACACAGGCCGCCGAGTCGGCGCGGGCCTTCGAACAGGGGCTGGAGACCGATCTCGCCTCGGTGATGGTCGATCAGCAGGTGGCCTCGCTGGGGTTCCAGATGGCCCTGAACGTGCGGAACAAGGCGCTGGGGGCCTATCGCGACATCATGAACATGCCGGTCTGAGGCCGGCCACCAACCAGAACGATCAGGGACAGGAACGGCGCGCATGGTTATGACGACAAACACGCCTACCGACCGACCGGCCAATGCCTTGGCCGCAAGGGCGCAAGGGGTGATGGCCCAGCTTGGTGGCTTTACCCACCAGCCCTCGGTCCGCCGCGCCTTGCCGGCCATCGTGATCGTGACGGTGACCGGTTTTGCCCTTGCGCTGTGGCTGCTGGCCTCGGAACCGCCGAAGCGCACGCTTTATCCCGGTCTGGCCGAAGGCGAAAAGGCCAAGGTGGTCGAGGCTTTGGCCGCCGCCGGGATCGAGGCGGAAATCGACGCCACCTCGGGCGAGGTCGAGGTGACGCGGGCCGATTACTACAAGGCGCGGATGGCGCTGGCGACTGCCGGCTTGCCGCAGGCCCTGCCCAATGGCGAGGCGGTGATCTCTGATATGCCGATGGGCACCAGCCGCTCGGTCGAGGCGGCGCGGCTGCGGCAGGCGCAGGAAATCGACCTTGCCCGTTCGATCATGGAAATCGCCGATGTTACGGCCGCCCGCGTGCATCTGGCCCTGCCCGAAAAGTCCGCCTTCCTGCGCGAAACCGTGCCGCCCCGCGCCTCGGTCTTTGTGCAACTGGCGCGCGGGCGGGTGATCGCGCCGGGGCAGGTCGATGCCGTGGTCAACCTCGTCGCCTCATCGGTGCCTGGCATGGCGCGGCAGGATGTCACCGTGGTCGATCAGACCGGCAAGCTGTTGTCGCGCGGCAGCGACGATCCGGCCTCGCTGGTCAATGACCGGCAGCTTCAGCAGCGGCTGGAGGTTGAGAGCCTGTATCGCCAGCGCCTTGAGGCCCTGCTGACCCCCCTGGCCGGACCGGGCAACCTGTCGGTTCAAGTCACGGTAGATATGGATTTCACCCGCTCGGAAATCACTGCCGAAACGGTGGACCCCAAGGGCACCGCGCTGCGCAGCGAGCAACAGCAGCTTCAAGAGACGAATGAGGATATCGCCCGCGGGATCCCCGGCGCGATCAGCAACACCCCGCCAGCCGAGGCTGATCTGACCGCCACCGCGCCCGGCGCCGATGGGGCCGGCGGCGCGCAGGGCGTCCGCAACCGCTCATCCGGCAGCACCCGCAACTATGAGGTCAGCCGCACGGTCGAAACCACCGTTCCCGGCTCGGCCAAGATTTTGCGGATCAACGCCGCCATCGTCTTGCGTGAAACACTGTCGCCCGCCGCCGAAGAGGGCCTGCCCCCGGTCAGCTCTGCCAGCCCCGAACTTCTCGCCGATATGGAGCGTCTGTCACGCACCGCCATCGGCTTTGACGAGACGCGCGGTGATAGCGTGACCGTCCTCGCCCGCCCCTTCCTCGATGAGGTCGAGGGACCAGAGACCAGCTTTTTCGAGATGCCCTGGCTGCCCGACGCCATGCGCCAGTTGGGCATGATCGGCGCACTGGCCATCATCGCCTTTGGCATCGTCCGCCCGATCCTGCAAAAGGTTCTGTTCCCCGGCGAGGGCAAGACCCTGGTCGAAGGCCTGAGCGAAGAGGTCGAGGTGCAGGATGGCGAGTCGCTGGATGAGGTGCGGGCAAGGCTCAAGGCACGGCAAGGCGCGCTGACCAAGAACATGCTCGACGCCGCCAAGTCGCACGAAGAGCAGATCGTGGTGATCCGCAAGCTGGTCGAGGAAGATGCAGGCCGTATCGCCACCACCTTCCGCCACATGATCTCGGACGAACTCGACAAGGTGAACTGAGGATCTGACATGGCAGCCAAAGGCAATGCACAGTTCAAGGGCCTGTCCGGCACCCAAAAGGCCGCGATCCTGATGATGCTCTTCGGCGAGGAAACCGCCGCCAAGATCATGCGCAACCTCTCGCCGCGCGAGGTGCAGCATTTGGGCGCGGCGATGTATTCGGTGCGCGGGGTCGATCAGGATACGGTGGCGCTGGTGCTGGAGGATTTCCTTGAAACCCTGCGCCTGCAAACTGGCCTTGGCTTTGGTGCCGGCGGCTATGTCCGCTCAGTCCTTGCCCATGCCTTTGGCGAGGACAAGGCGCAGACCGTGTTGTCGCGCATCGGGCAGGCCAATACCGAACGGCCGCTGGAAATCCTTGACTGGATGGATGCGCCCTCGATTGCCGAATTGCTGACGGATGAACATCCGCAGATCGTGGCGCTGACGATTGCCTGTCTGGATTACGCGCTGGCCGCGCAGGTGCTGCAACTCTTGCCCGATGCGGTACAGCCCGAGGTCGTCCGCCGCATCGCCACGCTGAACACCGTTCAGCCCGAGGCGTTGCGCGATCTGGAAACCGTGATGCAGCGCAAATTCAAGGATTCGACCAGCTCCCGCGCCAGCCAGATCGGCGGGGTCAAGGCTTCGGCCCGGATCATGAACTTTGCCAAGCAGGATATGGAACAGCGCGTGCTGCGTGACATCCGCAAGGATGACAAGGATCTGATGCAGGCCATTCAGGACAATATGTTCGTCTTTGACAACCTGATCAAATCCGACGACCGCTCGCTGCAAACCCTGTTGCGCAGCGTTGAACCCGAGGTGTTGGTCGTGGCGCTGAAGGGGGCCGATGAGGTGCTGCGCGACAAGCTCTTGCGCTGCATGTCCACCCGCGCTGCCCAGAATATCCGCGATGAGATGGACAGCATGGGTCCGGTGCGCCTGACCGACGTGCAAGAGGCGCAAAAAGCGGTCATCGCGATTGCCCGCCGTCTCTCGGACGAGGGGACGATCGTGCTGGCCGGTCGCGGCGGCGAGCAGATGGTGTAAGTCATGGCGCAACCGCAGGAAAACGCATCGCCCGTCATCTCGCCCGCCGATCTGGTGTCGATCCTTGCCAAGGCACAGGAACGCGGCTTTGCCGCAACAGACCATGGGCGTCGTGGCGTGGTCGAGGATGGTGGTGACTTTCGGCCCAATGATTTTGCGGCCATCGGACGGGCTGCCGCCGCAGCCCTGCCGGCGCCCGGGGTTTCCGGCCCCCTGCCCGCCGAAGAACCCGCCCCCCGGCGCGTCAGGGACTCCGCCGAGCCGCCGTCTCAACCGCAGATACAGGCGGCGAAACTGCCCGGCCCCTCCGCCGCCGAGATCGAGGTGATGCGGCAAGAGGCCCATGCCGAGGGTTATCGGCAAGGCCATGCTGCCGGACTGGCCGAAGCCGAGGCCGAGGCGCTGGCCGGGGCCAGCCAGCATGCGGCGCTTCAATCTGCACGCGAGATCTTTCTGGCAGCGGCCGAGGCCCTTGCCACCGCCCGCCCTGAGCAAGAGGCGCAACTGGCCGCTGCCCTGTCGCAGGCTGTCGGGCGGCTGGCCTCGGAACGGGCCGGTCTGGCCATCGAGTCCCATCCCGACGCCTTTGCCGCCCGGCTGCGCCTGCTGGCCCAAAGGCTGGCCCAAGGGGTTCGCGCGGTGCGGCTGACCCTGCACCCCGAGGATCTGGCGCTGATGCAGGGCCGGCTTGAAGCGGAGGATGGCCTTGCCCTGACCCTCGCCGCCGACCCGGCCCTGAACCGTGGCGATGCCATCGTGACCGCGCCGGGGCTGCGGCTGGCCGATCTGATCGCCCCCGGGGGTGCCGGCGATGCCTGAGGACGCGACCGTGGAACCGCTGATCGACCGCCTTGCCGCCGGCCTTGACCGTATGGCCCCGCCGCGCCCGGCCATCGAGGGGCGGGTGGTAAAATTCGACGGCCTCTTGATCGAGACAACCGGCTTTCCTGCCTCTCCGGGCACCCTGACATCGGTAGACACCCAGTCTGGCACCCCGGTGCAGGCCGAGGTGATCGGCTTTGCCAAGGGACAAAATCTGCTGTTTTGCAACGAACCCTCTGCCGCCATCGAGGCCGGTGCCCGGGTGCGCGTCATTCCCGGGGGGCAGAATGCCGGCGTCGGGCCAGAGTTGCTGGGCCGGGTGATTGATGCCTCGGGCCTGCCGCTCGATGGCCTGCCGCCACCGGCAACCCGTCAGACATGGCCGATGGCCGGGCGTCTGATGAATCCGCTGGCGCGACAGGGGGTCGAGCAGCCGCTGGATGTCGGCGTGCGGATCATCAACGCCGCGCTGACCGTCGGAAGCGGGCAGCGGGTGGGTATCGTCGCCGGTTCGGGCGTCGGCAAATCGGTACTGATCGAGATGATGGCGCATTTCACCGCCGCCGATGTGGTGGTGGTCGGCCTGATCGGCGAACGGGCCCGAGAGGTCGGCGCCTTTGCCCGCAAGGTGATGACGGGCGAGGCCGCGCGCAAGATCTGCATGGTTGCCGTACCGGCCGACCGCTCGCCGCTCTTGCGGATCCGCGCCGCCCGGCGCGCAACCGCCATCGCCGAGTATTTCCGCGATCAGGGCAAGCAGGTGCTGCTGATCATGGACAGCCTGACCCGCGTGGCCCATGCGCAGCGGGAAATCGGCCTGGCCCTGGGGGAACAGCCAACCGCCAAGGGCTATCCGCCCTCGGTCGTGTCGATGATCCCCTCACTGATCGAACGGACCGGCCCCGGTCTGGCCGGGCAGGGCGCGATCACGGCGATTTATACCGTGCTGGCCGATGGCGACGATACCACCAGCGATCCGGTGGTCGATACCGCCCGCGCCATTCTGGATGGGCATTTCGTGCTGTCGCGGCGCCAGACCCAGATGGGGGTCTATCCGGCCATCGACCTGCCGCAATCGGTCAGCCGGGTCATGGGCGACATCGTCCCGCCCGATCAGGTCAAGGCAGCGCAAAAGCTCCGGCGGATGGTGTCGCTCTATCTCGAAAACCGCGACCTGATGCTGATGGGGGGCTATACACCCGGCCAGGATGCCGAGCTGGACGAGGCGATGCAATGCTGGCCCGCGATCCTTGAACTGATCCGTCAGGGCCCGCATGAGCCGGCCGATCTGGCCACCAGTGCCGCCCGCCTGCGCCAGACGGTGCGGATGACTGACACAGGGGCAATGGCATGAACGAACGCAGCAGGCTGATCACGCGGATGGCGCGGCGCGAACTGGCCCATCTGGCACAGGCCCGGCGCGACTATGCCGCCACCGCACGCGAATTGCAGGCGGCCGAGGCACTGCTGGCGCGGCTCAATCTCTTGATTGATCACAAACGCGGCCAGACTGCTGCCGCCGGGTCCGTGGCGGCCCTGCGCGAGGGGCGGCGGCTGAACGACCAACTTTGCGCCGAGGCCGAGCGCAATCGCGCCAAGATCCGCGATCTTCAACGCCTCGCCCAAGCCAAGGCCGAGGCATTGGCCCAGCTCGATCACAGGCTGCGCAGCTATGATGAGGCCGCCGCCACCGCCCGCAAGGCCGAAGGCGAAGAGCGTGACCGGCGTGCCGAGGCCAATGCGCCGCCCCGCGCGCGGGCGTGATGGCATCATTCTTGCCTCGTTATCGCCAAGGAGGAGCAGCATGACCCGGATTGCCGACCCGATCGCCGCCACGACGCGGCCCTTGACAATCACCAGCGGTGCGGCGAGCGGCAGCCCGATTGCCGCGCTGTTTTCCGGCGCGGCAGAGGCGCCGGCAACGGGTCTTTTCGCGCTCTTGCTGCAAGAGGCGGCACCGTCGGTATCGTCTGTGCCGGTGGAGAGCGGCTTGCCGCAACCGGTGAGGCCACCACTGCATCAGGACAAAGCGGGGAACCCGCCCGAAACCGTCGCAGCGACCGTACTGCCGCGCGCCATGCCCCTGTCTGCCGGCCCGACAATGCCCGAGGCGGTTGCCCTCCCCGTTTCCTTGCCGATCCCCGGGGGTATGCCTGCTGTTCCGCGGCCTTGGGTCAACGAGGCGGCCTTGGCCTTGCAGGCCCCGCCGCTGACCCAGGCAATCGGAGAGGTCGCGGCGGAAATCGCCCCCGCGCCCGGCGCGGCTGGCGTTTCATCGCCGGTCGCAACGCGATCCCTTCTCTCAACTGTCTCCCAGCCGGGGGCTGCGCAAATCGGGATTATCATCGCCGATCATGCCGCACCGGAGGACGCGCGCCGTTTGGACACCACAGAAAACGAAGCACCCCCGCAAGAAATTCCTGTTTCAGGTCCGGGTGTGCCGCCGGTTGCGATCCCGCCCCTCGCCGCGGCCAAGACCCTGCCGCAACCCGGAACATCACAGCCCCAGACCGCCGAACAACAGACCGCGCCGCTGGCACCGGTTGTCGAAACCGGCTTCGCCGCCCAAAGGCAGTCGACCGATATCAACAGCGGCCCGGCCTCACCGGCCACAACCACGACGGCAGAGGCTGCACGCGGGGCCAAGGGCATTTTTGCCCCCCCGAAAATGGGCATTCCAACGGTAAACACCCCTCTGGCACAGCCGGCAACGGCGCAGGCCCGGACAGACAGACCGACAAGCGGGCCTTCCATCCCTGCGCCCGCCATGGCGAGGGTGGATATGCCGCAACCACCGGCGGCGCCCCAGCTTGCGGCGGCGAACCAAGGCCGTACGCCTCTGCCCGCAGCCAGCTTTGCTGACCGCCAGCGCGTCGGTTCACCGGAGGCGCAGCCCCAGCGCCCGGTCACATCGGTGGATCCCGAGAGGCAGTCCGCGACAATGCCCCCTATCGAAATTCCAAAGGCTGCGCCCCAGCCCGCCCCCTCGGTGGGTGAGGAAGAACCAATGACCATGGCCGCCCCGGCCAAGACGATCAAGATCGAGGCAGAGATCCCCAAAGCGGTTTCACCTGCCCCGATGACCTCAAACCCTGTGTCTTCAGCTCCTTTGTCTTCAGCGCCTGTCTCTTCAGGCCCCGTTTCTTCAATCTCTGTGTCGCCGGTCCCCCTCTCAGCGGTCCCCACCTCGCCGGGCCTTGTGGTGCAGAACGCAGGAAAGGTCTCCGCCAATCCGCTCGGGTCAGCCACCGCCGTGGCAACCCCCACGACCGCCAAAGCGGTCGCCGGAATCGCGGCAAAGGCGGCTCCGCCAGCCGATGCCGGTACGGATCACCCTGCCGCGACCTCTGCCGCGCCGGAGGTGAATATTTCGCGCCCCGTCACAGCCCGCCCCACGGATACCGGGGGCGATCAGCCCTTGCATAACGCGCGTCCAAATGGGCAAGGCGATGCCGCCGCGCCCGAAACCGCGCCTCCACCGGCCAGCCCTGCACAGGCTGCACCGGCCGCAACCGCACCACAGACCAGCACGGCGCCCCCCCTGCCGTTGCCCACAGATCCGCCCCCCGCCGCAACGATGACTGCCCCCCTCGGGCCGCTCGAAACCGAACGGCCCGAATGGCAGGCGGATCTGGTGTCACGCATCACCGCCCGGATCGAGGAACAGGGTGCGGTCTTTGACATTGCGCTGACGCCCGAAACACTGGGCGCCGTAGAGGTCAGGCTGGAGGTCCGCGACGGCAAGGCCGATGTGACCTTTGTCACCGAAACGCGTGAGGCGGCGCGACTGCTGGCGCAATCCGAAGCGAAGCTGGGGGAATTGCTGGCCAGATCGGGGGTCTCGCTGAACAGTCAGGATGCCTCGGCCCGCGATCAAGCCCAGTCGCAGCCCCGCCCGGATCGTTCGCCCCTG
>CALLZQ010000036.1 GCA_937858255.1 uncultured Tabrizicola sp. | reverse complement strand
ACACCCTCGGCCCGCGCGGCGCTGGCCGCGGCCGCGCCCAGCCGCGCGCAGGTCGGATGGGCAAAGCCCACATGCGCCACACAGCCCGTACCAAAAAACGATTTCTCGCGGGCAAAGGTGCGATCAATATATTGATCGACAATGACAAAATCACCCGGCACAAAATCCTCGCGCAGTGAACCCACCGCCGATACCGCAACGATATCGGTGCAGCCCAACCGTTTCAGCGCGTCAATATTGGCGCGGTAATTGACGGTTGAGGGCGAATGCACATGCCCCCGCCCATGGCGCGGCAGAAAGGCCATGGCAACCCCGTTCAACCGGCCCACCAGCACCTCATCCGAGGGCTTGCCCCAAGGTGTCTTGACCTTGACCCAGCTTGCCCCCTCCAGCCCCTCGATCTGATAGAGGCCCGAGCCGCCGATGACGCCGATCATGGTCTGCATGGGGAAATCCTCGCCTTGTTGTGTGGGTCAGCCTAGGGCGGTGAACCGTGATGCGAAAGAGGGGACGCCGGGCGGCGTCACTCGCCCGGGCGGCGCAACTCGAATGTTTCGCGGATCACGGCGTAATCTCGATAGCCGAGGCGGGCGACGGGGTTGAAACGGGTGACGTCGAATCGCCCCTCGTTCAGGCAGTCATCGCGCAGGTGAACGCCCGTCACCTCGCCCAGCACCAAAAAATTCCCCTGCCCCAACAGCGGGATGATCTGGGTCATCCGGCATTCGAGGCTGGCCGGCGCGCCCTCGACCCTTGGGCAATCGATGGTGGTGCATTCGGCCTTGGCAAGGCCGGTATGGGCAAATTCATCCTGTCCGTGGGGCAACGCGGCCGAGCTGTCGCTCATCGCACGCAGCATCGCCTCACCCACCACATTCACTGCGAACACCCCGGTTTCACGGATGTTGCGCAGGCTGTCCTTTTCACCCGTCGAGGCAAAGCAGACCTGCGGCGGCACATAGGCGATGGCATTGAAAAAGGAATAGGGGGCAAGGTTGTCTCCCGGCCCGCCCCGGGTCGAGATCCAGCCGATGGGCCGCGGGGTGACGATGGCGTTAAAGGGGTTGTGCGGCAGGCCATGGCCATCGGCAGGGCGGTAGAACATCGGCATCCTTTCCCGGTTTGCCCCTGAAACAATAGCATGTTACGGGGCAATTCCAGTGGATTCGGGGGCCATGCGGCGTGTACAGGCTGGAAGAAGAGACAGAGGCCGACTGGTGGGAGGTCGAGGCGCTGCTTGACCTGTGCTTTGCACCGGGGCGCACGGCGCTGTCCTCATACCGGTTGCGCGAAGGTGTGCCGACAGTCGCGCCGCTCTGCCTGACCTTGCGGGATGAGACGGGCACGCTGGCCGCCGCGATCCGCTATTGGCCGGCGCTGGTGGGCGGGCAGGATGTGCTGCTCTTGGGGCCCGTTGCTGTTCACCCGACGCGGCAGGGCGAGGGGCTGGGGGGCCTTTTGATCAACGAAAGTCTGGCCGAGGCGCGGCGGCTGGGCTGGGAGCGGGCGATGCTGGTGGGCGATGAGCCCTATTACCGCCGTTTTGGCTTTCGCAAGCTCAGCGGGGTCGAGATGCCGCCGCCGACCAACCCGGACCGGGTGCTGGGCATCGCGCTCAAGGCCGGGGCCTGGGACGGGGTGACGGGCCTGGTCACAAAGGCGACCTGAGCGCCACGGGGGGATTGCCGACGCGCGCGCGGACCCCATATTCAGGGCATGACAGCCTTGCCCGCCCTGCCCGATGACGACCCCGAGGCCGAGATTCAGCGGCTGGCGCAGGATTTGCGCCGCGCGAACGGGCCGGTGATGGCCCTGGTCAACCGCCTTGGTGGGCGGTTGGAAGAGCAATTGGGCTTTCTGCCGGAACGCAGCCGCGCGCATCTGGAACGCGCGGTCGGGGCCGCCCTCGGCGCCAGTTATGGGGCCGCGCGTCAAAGTGAGCGGCTAGGCGCGCCCGGCCCGCGCGGGCGAATGGCGGCGGCGGTCACGGCCGGGG
>CALLZQ010000035.1 GCA_937858255.1 uncultured Tabrizicola sp. | reverse complement strand
CGGCCATGTAATCGTGGTCGCTGACCAGCAGATCGGTTGCCGCCCGCAGATAGGCGGCGCGGCGGTCGCAATTGCCGCCGGTGCAGCCCGCGCCCTGATCGAAATCGCTGGCCGGGCGGTTGCCCGCCCCCGCGCCGGTGCCGTTCAGATCCTGCCCCCACAGCAGGAATTCGATGGCGTGATAGCCGCTGGCGACATTGGCCTCGACCCCTTCGGCCTCATGCAGGGTTTCCGCGATCAGGCTGGGGGTGATCTCGGTCGCATCCACCTCACGCCCCGAGAGGGTAAAGCGCGGCGTTGCGATCACGTTCAGCCCGGCATTCGGGTTTTCCTCATTCAAGGCCGAGCCGGCGGCCACATAGTCGATCAGCCCCTCATCCAGCGGCCAGGAATTCACCCGACCTTCCCAATCATCGACAATCGGATTGCCAAAGCGGAACACCTCGGTCTGCTGATAGGGGACGCGGGCCGCGATCCAGGCGGCGCGGGCGGCGGCCAGCGTCGTATCCGAGGGGGCGGCGATCAGCGCCTCAACCGCGACGTGCAGGTTTTGTGCGGCGGTCAGACTGTCGCCATATCCGGCGGCGGCGATGTCGGCATAATGGTCCAGCACCTCGGCGGGGGTGGCGGCCTGCGCGGCGGGGGCGGCACTCATCAGCAACAGGGTGGTCAGAGTGGCGCGCGGGGAGAGGCGGCGGAGGGGCATGATCAATCCTTTGTCTGTCTGCGGGCGCATCGTGGCGCGGTTCTGGGCGCGGTTCCGCTCACGTTTCTGGCGTGGGCGAAAGCGGGCCGGGCTGGGCCGCGCGGGCCATGGCGAAGGCTGGCGGATAAATCCGACAAAAAGACTAGGATGTAAAGTCGATTCTTTTGCTCAGGTTCCCTCGGCGGCCCGCTGCGCCCGGGATTTGCCGAATTGTGCCAGCGCCTCGGCCACCAGCGGATTGGGAAAGCGCCGGTGCAGGGTCACGGCATAAAACCCCTCGGTCATCCCCTCCAGCCGGGCCAGCTCGGCCAGGGTGCCCGCCGCCAGCTCATCGCGCACGACAATCGGCGGCAGCACGGCGACCCCGGCCTCGGTCCGCGCCAAAAGACGCAGCATTGCCATGTCATCGGCCTCGGCCACGATCCGGGGTACGAGGCCAAGCTGACCCAGCAGCGCATCAAAGGCGGCGCGCAACGCGGCCTCGGGGGTGGGCAGGATCAGCGGCTGTTCGGCCAGCAGGCGGGCCAGCGGCTGCCCCCGCAGCGCCGGCGGGCCGATCAGGCTGACCGGCTGTTCCGACAGGGCATGCACCAGATAGGGGCTGGCGGCATCGCGCGCGGGCACCAGATTGGTCAGCACCACATCCAGTGCCAGCGCCTCTAGCGCGCGCAACAGATCGCCCTGTGCGCCCGAGCGCAAGACCACCTCGACCTCGGGCTGACCCAGAAAGGGCGAAAGGAAACCGATCTGAAAGTTGCGCGACAAGGTGGCCAATGCCCCCACCCGCAGTACCCGCCGCGCGCTGCCGGCCTGTTTCAGCGTGGCGCTGAGATCCTCGGCGGTACGAAAGATCGCCTCGGCATGGTCCAGCGCGATGCGTCCCGCCTCGGTCAGCACCAGACCACGGCCGCGCCGCTCGAACAGATCATGGCCCAGCGTTGCCTCAAGCGCCCGGATCTGGGTCGAGAGCGCCGATTGCGACAGGTTCAGCACCCGCGCGGCGCCGGTCAGGGTACCGTCGCGCGCGACAGCCCGGAACAGACGCAGATGGTGCAGGTTCAGCAGGGCCATAATTCTACCAAACAGAACGGTTTCCGATATAATATGTAATTTTCTGAAACTGGTGCAACGACTATCTGTCGCCTCAGCCCTGTTTGCTGACCGGAGACTGTCATGGACCTGCCCATCTTGTCATTCTTGCCGCCCCTTGGTGTTTTGGCGCCGCTGTTCCTGGCGGCGGTGGCCCTGCTGGCGGCGGTGCAACCGGGCCGCCGCCCGATCTGGGCGCGCTGGCTGCCCGAGGGGGCGGCGCTGATGGCCTTGGCGCTGAGCCTTGGCGGCGCGGCGCAATATGCGCTGGGCACGGGCGCGGTCTTGTCCTGGGCAGGGCTGAGGGCCGATGCGGTGGGTGTCACCATGGCGGTGCTGGTGTCCTTCATCGGCTGGGTGGTGCTGCGTTTTGCGATCAGGGCCTTGGATGGCGAGGCGCGCGAGGGCCGGTTTCATGCCTTGATGCTGACGGTGCTGGCGGCGGTCTTGCTGCTGGTGCAGGCGGGCAATCTGCTGGTGATGGCGCTGGCCTTTGTGGGGGCGGGGCTGGCGCTGCGGGGCCTCTTGCTGTTCTACCCGCAACGGGCAGGTGCGCAGCGGGCGGCGGCAAAATTCAGTCTGGTCTGGCATCTGGGCGATGCGGCGCTGCTGGCGGCGGCGGCCCTGTTGATGCTGCGGACCGGCGGGGGCGGCGTTGCCGGCCCGGGGGGGCTGGGGGGGGGGGGGGGGGGGGGGGGCGGGGCGGCGGGGGGGG